>CAOQYN010000005.1:13210-41090 GCA_948514425.1 uncultured Candidatus Saccharibacteria bacterium | reverse complement strand
AACGACACTCAGGTATCATCATTGGAGTATTATGTCTTTTCTTCCAACATCATCTTCCTACCCTTAGCTTTTGTCCGTAGTGGGTATATGCATCTATATGGCGGTAGAGTATACCTTGTCGGTTCAGTTGGCTATAATTGGTCGCATACCGCTAATTCGCCCACCATTTCTTACTACTTGAGACATGATGCTACTTCTATTTATCCATCCGATCAGCATCACGACAGTTTTCACTGGTTTGGTTTCCCCCTCCGCTGCTGTTTACGATTTTACATTACCCTACCCCATCTCATACTTATGTTCTATAATATTAATCATGAACACTAAACCACACGCCGAGATTAAAAAAATCGCTATCGCCACGATTATATTCGCAATGATCTGCACCACTGTTGTCCTTTCGATTTTTACAGCCAAGAATCACACTATTATCTCTAACTATTCTGACCTGCCCCGCCCCGAACTTGCGGAAGGTATTCGCGGTAGCCAATTTAGTATCGACAAAAACATCGACGAATCCACCGTCGACCAATATCTTGGGCGCCCAGACTCAGTTTACCGCGATTTACGCATGCTCAAAGACCCTGGTGATTACGAAGCAATTGGCGGCGATTCTTACCTCTCTGGTTTTATTCGGGGTTTTGAAGTCGTGCCTTACCCGTATATTGTCAACGTCACTGATTTGCCTCCCGAAGTTGGTTCGAGCTACGTTGGCGACACTCTTTTTACGAATGATGGTGCAGGGAATTACCGAGCCAACTATCAAGAATCACTCCAAATTCTAGAAGATCTTTTCCCTAAAGACAAGAATATCTTTCTAATGTGTGGTGGCGGCGGGTATGCTGGCGCAATGAAGCAATTACTTATTTCGCTCGGATGGGATGCAGACAAAATTTACAACGTCGGCGGTTACTGGTACTACGAAGGTGAGAACAATGTCCCTGTTAAAAATACCAAAAATACCGAGCCCACTTATGATTTTTGGAAAGTACCGTATCATGATATCGATTTTTCGACTCTGCATAAGGTTTCTCGCTCATGAAACGCTATGTGATAGCTATAATTATAATTGTCTTTTCGGTTGCCGTTTCTATTCCTACTTTCCTCTATTTGCAAAAAGCCCCTTTCACGTTAAGTCCAGAATACTACGGTACTGCCGAAATTCAAACGATCGACATCAATGATCTGCATAGATTAATTAAAGACCAAGAGTCCTTTGGGCTTTTTATTTCACAGCCTTCATGCCAAGCCTCCGCCGATTTAGAGAAACATCTTAACGATTTTACTAACACCTATTCCATAAAAATCTACGAAATTAATTTTTCTGCCCTCAAAGATAGCAATATTATTCCTGATCTTCGTTTTTATCCAAGCTTCGCGATTTTTCGTACTGGCAACCTTGTCGATTTCCTTGAGGCTAATAGTGACGAAGATACTTCTGCTTACACCTCTTCTGACGGCTTTACAAGTTGGTTTACGCAATATATCAAACTTCCCGTATAATATAAATCATGGCAACAGATCTTAGCTTTATTGAATACATTTGTGAACAATTACACGGCGTTGGCGACATTCGCTATCGCAAAATGTTTGGCGAATATATGGTGTACGTTAATGATAAGCCCGTCATCATCGTCTGCGACAATACGGTCTTCGTCAAACAGCTCGACTGCATCGCAGAAGCAATGCAGGATGCGAAAACCGGCTCTCCGTATAAGGGTGCAAAGCCGCATTACATCCTTGATATCGACAATGCCGACTTCGCCAAAGAGATTGTACGCGAGCTTGAAACAGTCACTCCTTTACCACAGAAACGTAAGAAGGCTTGAAGATTTAGAGATAATTACCCACTATTGCTATCGTCTCAATCTGTGCGTTGATTAGTATTGTTATGATTTTTGTTGGTCCGACTGCCACAATGCTTTCTTTGCTTATCACAGTCTTCATCTGATGATACAAAAGATGAAACTTCAAAAGACGACGGTAGCGATACTCCTAAGTCCGCTTAAAATGTGCTATAATATATAGTACGCGCGCCCGTAGCTCAGCTGGATAGAGCGTTGGTTTCCGGAACCAAAGGTCGTAGGTTCGAATCCTGTCGGGCGTACCAGTATTAGAATCGGAAACTTCAAATTGGAGTCATATTGAATATGTCAAAACCTGCCAACATTATTTCTTACTACGTCCTTTGCCATAAATTAAAGGATATAATTCGTACCGGCTGGAAAAAGTGGCATGTTAAACGCGAGCGTCTCGAAAGTGTCGCCGAACACATTTATGGCGTGCAAATGCTCGCCATTGCTATGTATTCTGAATACGATTACGATCTTAATATTGAAAAAGTTATCTTGATGCTTGCTTTGCATGAACTTGAGGAAATTATGATTGGCGATTTAATTCCATTTGAGGTGACTAAATCTGAAAAAATAAATCTTGGTCACAAAGCAGTGCATGATATTCTCAGCAATCTTTCTAAGCGCGCCGAACTCGAATCTTTAATCCATGAATTTGACGCACAGCAAACACCAGAAGCTAAATTCGCTCACTTATGCGACAAACTTGAAGCCGATATTCAGTGCAAAATATACGACGCAGAAGGCTGTGTCAACTGGAAGGCCGAAGCTAATAATGAATTGCTAAGAGACTCTAAGGTTAATGCTGCAGTAGACTTTGACAAATCTTGGTCAGATTGTTGGATCGCTTGCGACCAGAGTTTGAACTTATATGACACTAATTTCATAGAAGTTCTCGAGTATCTAAGGGATAACCCGATTCAACTATGAACGCCACCCGCCTCAATCTCGCTTATGGTACAAAAATCATTTATGACGACTGTAGCTTTCGCCTCAATCCGGATGATAAAGCTGGCATTGTGGGCGTCAACGGAGCCGGCAAAACTACACTTTTCCGCATTATCTTGGGTCAACAAGAGCTTGATTCTGGCAATATTGAATTACCCAGTCTAAGGCTCGGTTATCTACCGCAAGAAATCATCATCCCTCCCGAACAAAATGACATTACAGTTTGGGAGTATGTCGCCGCCGGCCGTCCTATAGACAGCCTTCAGATACAGCTAAACGCCGAATATGAAAAACTTGCGAAATATCCCGATAGTGCGAAGATTCTTGACCGGATTACTGAACTCCAAGATTTAATTGATTCGTACGACCTCGCGAATTTCGACTACGAATTGTTAAAGATTTTAGATAAAATGCATCTTTCTGATCTCGTCGACCAAAAAATGCGCGAACTCTCGGGTGGTCAAAAATCCAAGGTCGCCTTCGCGCGTGTTCTATTTGAAAACGCTGGACTGCTTCTGCTTGATGAGCCGACCAATCATCTCGACGTTGAGACTAAGCGTTTCGTCGCAAATTTTTTGCGCCATTATCATGGCATGGTACTCGTCATTTCGCACGATGTCGATTTTCTCAATACTATTACGAATAAGACACTTTTTGTGAATAAAACCACACACAAGATAAAAGTTTATCGTGGCAATTATGCTGATTTCCGTCGCCAATATGCTGAAGAAAAGGCCGCCGAAGACGCGCGGATTACAGAACAAGAAAGGGAAATTAAACGTCTCAGCGAATTTGTTGCTCGTGCCCGTGCCGCTAAGCGCTCAAATACTGCGCTGATTGGTATGGGTCACCAACGCGAAAAAGTTCTCGCTAAGAAACTCAATGAACTTGGTACGCGCGAGTGTGAATATGCGCGTGTTGAAATGCGCATCACTCCAGCCAAGCAGGGTGGCAAAGTCCCACTTGAAGTCCAAAATCTTTCTTTTGGTTATGAAAAAGATAATCTACTCTACCATCACCTAAACTTTTCCCTAACTCGTGGTGAAAAATTTCTCATTGTAGGAGAAAACGGTGTTGGTAAGTCCACTCTGCTGAAGCTCATTGTGGGCGAATTAACTCCGCTTGAGGGATCAGTCATTTTGAATCAGAACACGACGATTGCTTATTATGCACAAGAACTTGAAATTCTAGACGATCGCCGTACCATACTCGAAAATGTGCAAAGTTATGATTTTACCGACACTGAATTGCGCGGCATGTTGAGTAATTTCCTCTTCTACGACGATGATGTTTACAAAAAAGTTGCAGTTTTATCGCCTGGAGAAAAGGCTCGTGTTGCGCTTTGCAAAATTCTACTTCAACGCGCAAATCTCATTATTCTTGACGAACCTACAAATCACTTTGATCCTGAAACTCAGAAAATAATTGGCGAAAATCTTAAAGATTACACTGGAACCATCATTATGGTGAGTCACAATCCTGCTTTCGTTGAGCAAATTGGCATTACACGTATGTTGATCGTTCCGTCACGCGATGAGGTTGACACGAAGGCCAAATCTACTGCTCTCGCCGTCATCAAGAACTATTCTCCTGAACTTCTTGAATATTATTACTATCTTAATTCCGACTTAGTATAATTCAAAAAAGCGGTTCCTACTTGATCGGTAAGAACCGCTCCGATTTTTATTCTGCCTTCTTGCCTTCAATCATCAGAATAAATTTCGTTTCGCCTTTGGCATCGTCGGCGATCCCCGCATAACTTTGATAATCATCTGCTAGTCGCATTAACTTCTCGACTTTGTTAGCAGTAACTTTGATTTTGCCATTCACGAAATCCGTCAAAGGCTGAATGCCTTCTTGGTCAAATTTCGTCATCCCAGCGTTCAACTCTCTTGCCCCCTGCGCAATTTGATTTACTCCATTCAGAATCGTATCAAGTGCCCCCGAGACCACCGGCACGACTTTCGTCTGAGTCGCACTCGCGACTTGCAGCGCGACCTGCTCTGCTGTAGTGCTCGCCGTCTCGCGCGCCGTTTGCTTTGCTAATGCCATTGAGCTTTCAACCAACTGTTTTTTTACTCCAGCTACCAACTGTGCCTCTACGGCTTGTACCTGCGCGTCCGGGCAATTCCCACCCGCCATCTGTGCACACATCACCTCGGCTTGTAGGTGTAATGCACTTTGCAACTCTGCGCTGCTAGCGAGTTGCAGATCAACTCCTGCCGCTACTTCCGCTCGTTTCGCTTCGACGGCTTGCTCGGCTGACGTAGCTGCAACGTTTTTAATCTGCGTCATTGTCGCGTTATCGATATTCACCGCGAATGCTCCAACTTGCTGTTTCGCCGCGATAATTCCTGACCGTAGTTCACCCAGCCCAGTATTCAACCGTGTACTTCCGTTCACAAGTTGCTTACTACTGCTCGCCAGTATATTTGCGCTTTCTGACAAAGTATCCAGCTCCGCGAAAACTTTCAAATCCTCACTATCCAATAGTTTTGGCGTCACAACCGCGTAGACATCATTCATTTCAAACTTCTCCGTCTCGAATTTCAGCGTAATCTCGTCCGTGCCTTTTAGTTCTTCAATCCCCAAACTTTCATATAGCCCCGGCGCAGCCACTGCCGCTACTGCGAGCGTTCGCCCATTACTCTCCACTGTCCCATTCGAAACATTAAGCCCCGATACTGCACTTTCCTTGAAAGTTGTCGTTAGTGCAGCGACGAAAGGCGTATACATTTCGTTGACTTGTGACAAATTCTTAAACTTATAGCTCACCTCAATTTTGCCCGATTTTCCAACAATTTCATCCAATGTTTTCGTCTCGCCGTTCAGCTTGTAAGTTACAGACATTTGCACCGGCAGCTCTTGCTGTGTCTTGCCGCGATAATAAATATCCTCGCCGTCCGCATTCCAAATTACTCTTCCATCTTCAACTACGAAACTTTCAAATCCGTTCAAATTCTCAACATCGCGCAAAGTAGTTTTATCAAATAATTGATAGTCTTTCTTTTCGTTTTTTAAATGTTCTACGACCGATGTTTCATACACTGTGCCATTACTCCCGAGCTTTACATATACAGTCTCATCTTGTGTTAACGCATAAGTCGCACCAGCTGGCATTAATGCCGCCACTCCTGCGATTGTCAGCCCAATAATATTTTTCTGATATTTTTTCATAAATCTCCTTTCTATCTATTGCCTTTTTCTGATAATTGTTTAAAACCCAGCGTCGTTTTTTGAATTAACCCATCACATGATACTAATAAAGCTGGTACTACCGTCACAACTATCACCATACTTATAATTGCACCACGCGCAATCAGTGTACACAGTGAGCCGATCATATCAATCTGCGAGTACAGTCCTACGCCAATGGTCGCACCAAAGAAACACATTGCACTGATAAAAATCGGTTGAATCGAACTTCGCAATGCGATTTTTGCTGCATTAAGTTTATCCTCGCCGCCCCTTCTTTTTTCGAGATATTTTGTTGTGAGCAAAATCGCATAGTCAATCGTTGCTCCAAGTTGTATAGTGCCAATCACAATCGATGCAATGAACGGAATTTCCGTTCCTGTTAAAAATGCGCATCCAAGGTTTAAGAAAATTGCAAACTCAATCGCCGACATCAACAAAACTGGTAGGGAAATCGATTTTAGAACCAACATCATTATTATAAAAATCACACCAATCGAGACGAAATTCACATTAGTAAAATCTCGATCCGAAGTCTCAACTAAATCTTTCATCAATGGCCCCTCACCTGCTACGATGGCTCCTTCATCTCGTGCATCAACAATCTCATTAATTTTTGTGATTTGACTATTCAGCTCGTCAGTCGCAATCCCATAGCTCGACAACACGATCATCATTGAATAATTTTCTGTTTCCATTACCGACTTCAGATCGCTACTCAAAATTTCTGCCGAAATTCCATAACTTGTGAGCGTATTTGCGCCTATCACAGCGTCCACCCCATCTAGTCTTTCAATTTCTTTCACCATTTCACTGACCGTCGCCTCGCTCATTTCGTTTCGTGTCAAGATCATCATTTGTGACTCCATACCGTAATCTTCGCGCAACGCCGCCATCGCTTTTGTGTATTCGTAATTTTCCGGAATTGACGAATCAAGCTTGTAGTAAACTTCGGTCTTACTTTGGGTAATATAAGCAGGAACTAAGAGTACTAAGAAAATTGCCAAAATGATTTTCCGCTTTTCGATAATAAAGTCAGCTATTCTTCTAAATTCAGGAATAAACACCTTATGCTTCGTCTTCTCAATCCACTTTTCGCAAACTAGCAGTAACGCAGGGAAGGCTGTAATCGCACAGATGACTCCGAGTACCACACCTTTTGCCATTACGACTCCAATATCAGTGCCGAGTGTTAGACTCATCGTACATAATGCCAAGAACCCTGCGAATGTTGTCAACGCACTTCCTACAACCGACGTTGTTGTTTCCTGAATCGCTATACTCATCGCCTTTAAGCGGTCCTTATTATATTTCTTCGCCGTTTCATATTTATGATATAGAAAAATCGAAAAATCCATTGTCACTCCAAGCTGCAAAACCGCACTGATTGCCTGTGTAATATAGGAAATCTCACCCAAAAAGAAGTTTGTCCCCATATTGAACAGCAAAGCCATTCCGATACTTCCGAGCAACAAAAACGGTACCACAAAAGAATCCAAGCAAAGTAACAATATTATCAACGATAGTAGAACCGCAATCCCAACATATAAGATAGTTTCGCTCTTAAATAAAATTTTCGTATCCAGTACCATCGCACTCATACCGCCAATCAAGCACCTTTCAGCGGTAATTTCCCGAATTTCCTCTACTGCTGCTAATGTTAAATCATCACTTGTTCCATTTGCAAAAGTAATCAACATCAGTTGAGTGTTATCATGTGTCGCCTTTTCTCTTACCTCGCTTGGCAAAAAATCTATCGGGATTGTCGTTCCCGTCAAATCCGCCAAACTTAAAACCTGTTTTACACTCTCAACTTCGCGAATTTCATCTTCCAGTTTCAACGTTTCTTTTGTCGGCATATTTTCCAAAACCGCCACCGAAAATGCACCCGTACCAAATTCTTCGGTCATAATTTCTTGCCCTTTTATCGTTTCAATATCTGAAGGCAAGTAAACCAAAAGATCATAATTGATTTTCGTTGCTAAATATCCTAAAACTGCTGGTATCATCAGCAAGATTGAGGATAGTACAATTGCCCAACGGTGCCGACAGATAAAGTCACTAATTTTCTGCATAAATCCTTCCATACAACTAACGTTTATTTGTAATTTATGACCAATAGTCATTTTTATTTATCCAATTTTATCGCTGTAAAATGAGACTGTCAAGATATTTTATGACCAATAGTCATTTTTTGTCACTACATTAAGCTCTTTACTCTCACATCTTTAGGGGCTATAATATAAAACATGAGTTTATTACATCAAGTAGGGAAGCGTCGAGGCAATCAAATTACCAAAAATAATCGTCTGCTTGATGCCGCCTATCAGCTCTTTCTCGAACAAGGTTTCGATGCAGTTTCGGTTCAAGAAATCGTCAATTGCGCTGGCGTCGCAAAGGGAACTTTCTACCTTTATTTTCGCGACAAGGATGACCTGCGTCGTTGCCTCATTACTCAAAAATCCAACGAGCTTTTTCAACGTGCGCTGAGTGCTCTTTACCAGACTGATATTACTACGTTTGAAGACCAGATTATTTTCGTTGTTGATTACGTGACAGATATTCTCGCGCAAAATCAAAAAGCGCTCAAGCTGATCGAAAAAGACCTTTCGCTAGGTGTTTTCGGCCAAAAGATTGGTGAATTCTTTGCTGATCAACATACTAATGTCCTTCAAATTTTAATCCAAGGAGCTGAGCGTAGCGGTATTAAGCTAAAAAATCCCAAGGTACTTTTGTATATGGTTATCGAGCTTGCTGGATCAACTTGTTTTTCTTGCATTATGAGCTCCGAACCATTTGAGCTTGCCGTCTACAAACCATATCTCTTTGATGCTATTCGTCAACTTGTTCGTTCGCAAACTCTTCCTAGCAAATCTAGCCTAGATCGAACATATCCTGTATAATAATTTCATATGCTTATACTTGGAATGTTTCAATGGTGGTACACTCGTGGTTGGCATCTCTACCTCCGCCATTTTATCGACCAACTCAAAAACGCAGTCGACTTTTTTTCAGTAGGACTGCTCGTACGCCACCTTTTTGCTCCTTTTCGCCAAATTTCTGCCGGTCAAATCGTAAGCTCCGACCTTAGCACTAAATTCTCTGCGCTTATTGACCGACTTTTTTCGCGCGTTATTGGTACGATCGTGCGCCTTTTCTTGCTCGTTGTCGGTACGATCGTGATCATTCTACGAGCTATCTTTGGTGCTATCATAGCAGTACTTTGGCCACTTACACCTTTTTTGATCGTAGTTTGTCTGTTCTGCGCATTGATTCAAGTGAGGTTTTGATGGATCAGTTTAATTATTATAGTTTACGCGCTCGCGAGGCTCGTGCTGCAAGAATTCTCCAACATCCACTAGTGAAGTTTTCGTTCCTCTTATTAATAGCGCTTAGCGTTTTTATCGCTATCTATGTATTGTTCTTTCAACATAATTCTCTAGGATGGTTATTTTTTGCACTCGCGCTTTTCGTGACTATGATTTTTATTTGGAATGCCCACGAGCTCAAACATATTCCAGCGGGTCCGAGCGAAAATATCAACGATTTACTATCCGGCAACGTTTTACGCATCCTCGATCGTAACCCTACGCCCCAGAGCATCGTAAATGGGCTGTATCAGACTCGTAGTGGTCGTTTTCTTGCTCTGCGTTTTGGTATTTCGCCCGACCGTCTTTCACATATTGCGCGCGAACTAGATTCTGACATTACGCCAGTTTTTATTCAAGCGCGGGAAATTTGGCGCAAAGTTGACGGAGAGACAATTTCTGGCGGTATGCTAATGATCGCCTTAATCAAAAATCATCCTCAGTCCGACATGATACTGCGTCGTATGAAGCTTGAACTTTCCGATCTTTACACAGGTATTATTTGGTATAACCATCTTCACGGCCTAGTCAAAAGCGCTCGCCGTCATCGTCGCACCGGCGGTATCGCGCGCGACCTCAATTTCGGTTATATCCCCACTCTTCAGCGCTTTGGCACTAACATTTCCGAACAATGCGCCAGCGCAGCCGAATCACGTATTCGACTTGCAGCACATCACGAAATTGTCGAAAAAATCATCTCAACTTTTTCCAATCGTGGTCGCCAAAACGTCGTATTGGTTGGTCCGAATGGTTCAGGTCGTAGCACGATCGTTGATGCCGTTGCTAGTACGCTTATGGACGCCGACGCTCCTATTCCTTCCAGCCTAAAGTACCAACAAGTATTTATGCTAAATGCTGCCTCACTGATTTCTGCTGCAAGCGGTCCTGGCGCAATGGAAACCCTTATGATGCACATTTTGAATGAAGCCTACGCCGCGAAAAATATCATCGTCTGCCTTGATAATGCACAGCTTTTCTTTGAATCAGGCATTGGATCGGTTGATATCTCCAATCTCCTCCTACCCGTTTTGGAAGTAGGACGTCTACGCATGATTCTTATCATGGATGAACAAAAACTTCTTGAACTTTCCGCTAGCAACAGTACACTTACGAACACGATGAACCGAATAAGGGTTCCCGCTGCTAGCCACGACGAAACTTTCAAAATCCTGCAAGACCAAGTTCCTCTTTTAGAATCCAAATATAATGTAATTTGCACATTTTGGTCATTGACCGAAGCTTACCGTCTCGGCGAGCGCTATATTCATGACATCGCAATGCCTGGGCGCGCTTTAAAATTGCTTGAGACGGCCTGTCACTATCCAGAACAAGGCTTCATCACGGCTGAGTCTGTCCAACACGCTATTGAAAAAACCCAAGGTATCAAAATGCAGACTGGATCTGCCGAACGCAGCCAGCTCCTCCACATGGAAGAACTTATTCATCAGCGCATGATTGATCAATCCGCTGCCGTGAAGACAGTTTCCGACGCCCTACGCCGTGCTGCAGTTGGAGTTCGTGACGACAAAAAGCCAATCGGCACTTTCCTTTTCCTTGGCCCTACCGGCGTCGGTAAAACTGAGCTAGCCAAAGCCATTTCCGAAGTTTACTTTAATGGCGAAAATCACATTGTACGCGTCGACCTAAATGAATATGTCACCGCTGGGGATGTTGTGCGCCTTATTGCAGACGGAGCTGAAAATTCGGAAAGTTTGACCGCACGCGTTCTCAAGCAGCCATTTTGTGTTGTCTTGCTTGACGAGATTGAAAAAGCTCATCCCCAAGTTCTAACCACGCTCCTCCAAATGCTCGACGAGGGTATTCTGCGAGATGTCAATAATAATGAAGTTTCGTTCCGCGATGCGATTATTATCGCTACGTCCAACGCTGGTGCGGATCGTATCCGCGAATATGTCGCTGGCAATATGGATCTCGTCGCCCTCAAGCAAGAATTAATCAATGGTCTCATTAGTTCCGGCGAGTTCAAACCCGAGTTTCTCAACCGCTTTGATGAGATTTGTATCTTCCAGCCACTTTCCAAACCAGACTTGCTTAAAGTTGTCGATCTTATGCTCGCTTCGGTTAATAAAACTCTTGCTTCGCGCAAAATTACCGTAATATTAGACGAAGAGGCAAAGCTCCTGTTAGTCGAACGTGGATACGATCCTCAAATGGGTGCTCGACCAATGCGCCGCATCGTCCAAAAGACCGTTGAAAACCTACTCGCCAAGCTCATGCTGTCTGGCGCGGTTGACGACGGTGCAACCGTACAGATATCACGCCAAATGATTGAAGAACAGCTAGACTAGGAGATTTAAATGCATAACCAAAAGAACGACTCCGACCTTAGTGTAGACCAACTACCGCATACTAACCCCACTGTCGACATTGCCAAAAGTCATGTTGCAAGTCTCGGATCTATCCTGCGCCATCGGAAGCTAGCACTTAGCCTCGCCTGTGCCGCTCTGCTAGCTATTGTTGCTCTAGTAGTTTGGGTTATTCATGATATTAGGGAGACTCGTCGTTTAGATGCTACCTCCGTAGTCCTCAGCGACGACCTCACCGCCGAATTCGGCGCAACGACAAAAGCCTCCGATTTTATCTGGCATTTAGACGGTTCTATCGTAGACGATGTCGCTATCGACACTTCACAGCTTGGTGCGGTAGAAGTAGAATTTCAATATCATAATATCAAAAACAAGAAACGCACCAAAAAATTCACCGTCAATATTGTCGACACCACCCAGCCGATAATTTATGGACAAAAGAATTATACCATAAACGTGGGCTACGATGGTGACCTTACAAACTTGATGCTAAGCGGTGACAATGTTGATGATCATCCGACACGTAAAATTAATGGCCAATACGATCTTCAAAAACCTGGAGATTATGCTCTAGAATACACCATTACCGACGCTAGCAGCAATACAGCTAGTCATCCATTTACTTTGCATGTCATAAAACCAGCAGAGAACATTACTAACCAGAATCAAAACAACTCAGGAACATCTACCTATGTCGGCACGCCAATATCTAATGTTATCCAACAATACAAAAATGGTAATACAGCGATTGGTATTGATGTTTCATCTTGGCAAGGCGAAATTGATTGGGAAAAAGTACGCTCTGCTGGAGTCGAATTTGCAATTATTCGCGTGGGATACCAAGCGGACTACGGTGGAGAATATACTTTAGATACAACTTTTCAAGACAATCTTAGTGGCGCAATAGCTGCTGGCATACCAGTTGGTGTATATTATTATTCATGTGCCAATAATATTGACGAAGCACGCCGTCAAGCTGAATGGGTACTCGCGCAGATCGAAAACTATCCACTCGAACTTGGGGTAACATTCGACTGGGAAGAATGGAGTGATTTTAATCGCGCTGGGATTAGCTTCCACACCTTACAAAAAATTGCTGACACTTTTATCGAGACCGTCAAAAAGGCGGGCTATGATGGTATGCTTTACGGTAGCAAAAACTATCTCGATAAATTCTGGCAGCACAACACGCATCCAGTTTGGCTTGCTCAATATTATGACCATCCGACCTATTCTCGCTCTTTCTCTATCTGGCAGCTCACCGACACTGGCACGGTCCCAGGAATTAACGGCTATGTAGATTTAGACGTGAGATATAGTCCATAGAGATGTATCTCTGTGGTATAATATATCTATGCACCGGTAGCTCAGTGGATTAGAGCATCTGTCTTCGGAACAGAGGGTCGTAGGTTCGAATCCTATCCGGTGTACCAATATAACACCCCTACCTTTTGACAAACAACATATTATAATTAGAACCAATTTCATCATGAACAAAGCTTTTGATTTTCTCAAACATCGCGCCACCATGAACGGTGAGCCAGTTAATTATCTTTCTACAATTGATGGAGATCGCCCGAGCTGTCGCCCATTTGGCGATCCCGTCCTCTACGACGGGAGGATTTATGCTCTGACACTCAGACATAAATCCGTTTCTCAGCAGTTAGCTGCAAACCACCACGCCTGCATCGTGGCATATGATGGCCAAAACTGGTTACGCATCAACTGCGACATGATTGATGATAGCAACAATCTTGGTGCAAAACAAGTCATACTCGACGAATTTGACTGGGCTGAAGAGGCTGGATACACCCTCGACAATCCTGATTTTCAAATTTTCTACTTAGCGAATGCCAGCGCAACCTTAGCAAATTCAGACGGAGATATTCTCTGGCGCGAGGCCTTCTAATCACTCCCATTTCATCGGACGAATTCTGAGTAGTCGCTTGCAACATGTCTTTGTTGTCTCGTCCGTTACTCCGTCAAATTTGAGCCAGCAATTAATCGCCACAATTATCGCTCCGACGTAGTACCGAAATACCCGATCATCAATCTTACTACCTACGAGATTTATGCGGTAAGAGGTAATTATCTTATCCAGTAAATAATGATCACAACCTTTAGCTGTAGCTAGAAAATACCCCCGATTCTTAGCGATATGACTCGTCAGAATAGTGTAGACGATTTCGCGCTTTGGATTATGAGGCATGCGCGCTCGCAACTCGCGCTCCAAGCTCACCTCGTAGCTCACTCTTGCTTCTTGTACGCTACGATGATGAAGATAAAAAGTAGGTGATGTAATTTTGGCGTCAGTATAGATTTCTTTTACGTCCACATCCGTACGTCTTCGTGCTATATTTTTACAAAGTGCAGCATTAATTCGCTTTTCATTGCTAACATATAATTTATGTGAAGTATTTTTAGCTCCTTGGCTAAGTTTACTCGCTGTGTGTTTGGGTTGTTTGATTGCAACCGCGTCTATTGTCATTATTTTTCCTCATAAGTAATACACTCCATTCCTCTATTATAGCACAGATAATATAAAAAGTCAATACTATTTACGCCTAAATCACGCGCGAAACTTCTTCCAACGTAGTTTCTCCCCTCAAAGCCGCTAATACACCCTTTTGTTCAAGTGTAAGCATACCGTTCGCCTTCGCAGAATCCTCAATCATATGCGTATTCACGTCTTTGACGTCACCCCGCAAATACGCCTGTATGTCCTCAGACACCACCATCTGCTCCATCAAAACCGTGCGCCCCTTATATCCAAACGGTGCATCATCGGTTGGAACTGGACGATAAAGAGTTACATCGCCGTCAAGGTCAATATTTACATCAACACCATATAATACGCGCTTGATATAATCCACAGTAGCCGCATCTGCAAGATAGGATTCTTTGCTATCTGCAAGTTTACGTACGAGCCGCTGCGCAATCAGCATCCGAATTGAACTAGCAAAAATCGGATTTGTGCCGATCAAATCAATCATACGAGCAAAAGCTGCTGCCGTAGAATTAGCGTGAAAAGACGAAAGCACAAGGTGACCAGTAATTGAAGCTTGGATTGCAGTTTTCGCAGTATCAGAATCGCGGATCTCGCCCACCATCACGACATCAGGATCAAGACGCAAGACCGAACGCAGACCTTCAGCAAACGAACCACCATCATTAGTCTGGATTGGAATTTGCGTAATGCCAGTGATGCCGTACTCAATCGGATCCTCCAAAGTGATAATCTTGCGATCACTATTATTCAAAGCGTTAAGAATTGAATACAGCGTCGTAGATTTACCAGAACCAGTCGGACCAACCATCAAGACTAATCCACGAGGATGCGAAATAATTTCTCGGATCGTAGCAAGCTCAGCCTCAGAAAGCCCCAACAAGTCAAGGTTCAATAGACTCTCATCAAAGTTAAACAAACGCAAAACCGCATCTTGACCATACATAGTCGGAACAGTCTCAACACGAATGTTTAGTAGGTGCGATGAACCATCACGATAAATATCTTGCTGCATGTGACCAGACTGAGGTTTAGTTGACGCAGAAGAAAGATCGGCACGAGCAGACAACTCACCCATAAGAATACGATAACGATCGCGACTAATTTCGGCTACAGGATGAAGAATCCCATCAACACGCATACGAATCCGAATCTTATCGCGCAGGTTTTCAATGTGAATATCAGATGCTTGTAATTTATCGGCTTGGTCAATCAGGAAATTGAACACCTTTTCGGTCGAAACAGAATTAAGCGTCTTGCTCACTTCTGCAATAGTTTCAGAGTCACCTTCTTTCGCGATCTTTATATCATCGTAGTGAACTTGTTGTGGAGGATCGTAACGTAGAATAAAAGTTTGATAGGCTGAACCCGAGATGAGGAAAAAATTCACATGTAAACCTTCACTAGAATATTCGCTACGCATTTTGGAAAGAAGGCTATTTGGTGTCTGGCTAGTGATCATGAAACGATAAGGTTCCTCATTATTTCCTTGCTCGAGTGGAATAATAAAATCCCTATGCATCTGCTCAACTGGTATCGTGTCAGACTTGTTAATTAAAGGTATTACATTTTCAAATTCGCGTGTGTCAAGATACGGTAAACCCAAAATCCGCGCACGCTCTTGAGTTGCACGCTCCTCATTTTCTCGCCGTTTGCGTTGTACTTCTTGCTCGTCCATATTCCCACTTAATACTTATGTCTACATTATAACATAGTTTTGCGCGGCCGTAGCAAAACCCAGGTCTATGATAAAATAAAAGGGTGAAACCAAGTCAACTCTTCGTGCGTACGCTGATAGAATTATATGCCAGCGTGGAGAAAAGAAAAATTGCAACCCCCAGAGAAATCAGCGGAGGCGAATTTGCCGACTTTAACTATCAGCTTGATGCGATCAAACAAGGCATAGATTGCTTAGACAAATACAGTGGGGTCATCATCGCAGATGTCGTCGGACTCGGAAAATCAATCATTGCTACCGCCATCGCCTACAATCTCGCGTTACTGCAAACCGTAGTTATTGCCCCACCGCATTTGAAAACCCAGTGGGAAAAGTATATCAAGAAAATGCACTTAAAGAATGCGCGAGTCGTAAGTAGCGGAAAAATTGAAGAGCTACACCGTGAATCGCAAAACGCACAGCCAACACTATATATAATTGACGAAGCGCATCGTTATCGTAATGAAAATACAACAGCCTATCAAACGCTACACCAAATTGTACGTTCGCATCAAGCCAACAAAGTCATACTTGTGACGGCAACACCATACAACAATCATCCAAAAGACATTTATGCTCTCATCAAATTATTCCAAACCCCCAGCCGTGCAACTTTAAACACAGTTGATAATCTCGGATTGCGCTTCGGCCAATTACTTGTAGAATATAATCAGCTAGAAAAAGTAAGTCGCAAGAAGCTAACTACTCGAGCTGAACAGCAAATGCGAATCATAGCGGATCGTTTACGCAAAATCATTGAACCAGTTACTATTCGTAGGTCACGACTTGATTTAATAGAAGTAGAGAATTACGCAAACGATCTCACAGAGCAAGAAATCAGCTTTGCAACCGTCCACGGTCCAAAGGTAATTTCCTATGATCTGGGCAAATTAACAGAGCGCTATTATGCCACACTTGAGAACCTCAATTCGGGAGAATTTACTGGAGCAAAATACAAACCACTGACATATCTCATAGACGAAGACGAGTTCTGTGCAGAGTATGAAAAACTTTTTAATTTTAATCGTACGCAACAACTAAACATGGCAAAGCTCGCACAGCGACTTTTTGTTTTGCGTTTTGAGAGTTCACAATATGCGTTCAAGAAAACTCTAGAAAATATGATTGCTGCGCATCAAGCTAGTCTAGATTTATGGCAAAATGACGCTCTTGTCGCGATTTCAAAGAGTAAAACTTTAGACAAGCTTGATGGCGTTGATGATAATCATTTTACAATACCGCGGCGCATGCTGCATAGTGACTTCGTACAAGATTTAGAAGCGGATTTATCATGGCTTAAAAAAGTACACCATTCGTGGTTTGGCAACGAATTAGATTTTGATCCAAAACACCAACAAGTTACAGCTACTATTCGTGAACTGTTACATGAAAACCCAAAACGTAAGATCGTCATCTTCACAAGTTTTGCAGATACTGCACAGTATATAGTAGAAAAACTGCACGCGCAAGGCCTCACGCGAACGTTACTATATACTAGTACGGGCAACCAAAATCTGAAGCATATCGTGACACAGAACTTTGATGCCTCACTAGTAGAAGATGAACGCAAAGATGACTATGATATCATCGTAGCAACCGACGCATTGTCGGAGGGATTCAATTTACATCGAGCGGGCATTGTTATCAACTATGATATTCCTTACAATCCTACCCGAGTTATCCAAAGGATTGGCAGAATTAATCGCATTGATCAAAGAATGTTTGACGAACTAATTATATATAACTTATTTCCAACCACCATCGGTGAAAACATCGTGAATGTAAAGGGAATTGCAAGCTTGAAGATGCTCCTGATGGGACAAGTCGTTGGCAACGATACAAAAATTCTGACCGAAGACGAAGAGATCGAAAGTTTCTTCCAGCGACAATACCAAGCGGCGCGTTCAGACGATTATATATCTTGGGATAATGTCTATCGTAATCTTTATAACAGTATCAAAACTGATCATGCACTCATCAAAGCAGCGCAAGGTATCCCGCAAGGAACTTGCGTTGCCAGGAACCATAAAACTCCAAACATCAAAAGCATTGCGTTAATCAGGCGCGGTAATAATTTTGCTTTCATGAGCTTAGCGCAAAACAACACGATAAAAGCCATAGAGCCAGAAAACGCATTGATAATCTTGCAAGCCGATGAGGATGACATAGCGATGAATGCTAGTAATACTGAAAGTTTGCAAAAATTTGAAACAGAATTAGCAAAGCCTTACGAGTTGCCAAAAATGCTCGGCAATCATGGACGCGCACTAGACGTCATCGAAGCACTACGTACGGTTCATGTAGTAGAGCAAAATTATCTAGATAAATTATATGATACAGTACGAAAATACGATGATCTCTGCGAAGCGGAATTGCAACTCATTGCTCACATGGATCTTCACGACGTGGCAAAGGCAATACGTAAGTTAAAGACGCAAATTCCAGAATGGTATTTGGACGCAATCCAGAAAAAAGTTGCAGAAATTGAAACTGCAAAGCCAGGGATTATTTTTGTGGAGGACTTTAAATGACGAAGTCAGATCTATTTGACACTGCATTTAACGAACGTGCGTTTTGTGCATTCATTACTAAACTACTTCCGGACTTCCAAAAAGAGCGGCGTCCGATTATCACGCAGGGCATATTAAATCATGCACGGCTATTAGGGGTGAGTGAAGTCTGCCAAACGGCCGTAATCGTTGTGCATGTTGATATAAAATCCAGCCGTAGGAAGCTTCAAATTACGCGAGAAGCCTTTCGGATTTTAAGGCAGCATCGTATTCGTAATGCTCTCATTGCCTTTTATACTGATGATGAAACTTGGAGACTTTCCCTCCTTACATCAAAGCCAGAAATCAAAAATGGCAAACTCATAAACAAAACAAGTGATCCAAAAAGATATTCCTACCTACTTGGGCTGCGAGCTAAGACAAAAACACCAAGGAAATTCTTGCTTGAGCAAGGTACAGTGGCAAACTTAGATGAGCTCAAAGAAAGATTTTCAGTCGAAGCCGTTAATCAACAATTTTATCATGCCATTGCCTTGCAATTCACGAAACTAGTCGGCGGAGAACGTGGCGAGGGAAGAGCACATAGAGTATACACTCCGCAGCTAACAGTGCCAGAAAATTGCCAGCAGGAAGCCCCAGAATTTGCTGCAAGATTAATTGGGCGAATTATTTTCTGTTGGTTTTTGAAAGAAAAACAAAGCCTCACCGGTCTAAACCTTATGCCAGAAAGTTTGATGTCAACAAACGCAGTTTGCCGTCATCCAGAATATTATCACAACGTATTGGAGCGAGTATTTTTTGGATGTTTGAATACGGAGTTTGAGCAGCGCACCGCAGAGCTCAAACGCGCACCTTTTAACCAAGTTCCGTATTTAAATGGGGGTTTATTCAACCCACAAGAGAATGATTTTTTTGGTATAACTTCAAGTATTACGATTGCTGACGAGTGGTTTATTGATCTATTCAGGATTTTAGAACAATATGCCTTTACGGTTGACGAGAACACAAGTTCAGATATTGATCTGTCAATTGATCCAGAAATGCTAGGTAGAATTTTTGAAAATTTGCTAGCGGAGATTAATCCAGAGACCGGAGCATCAGCACGAAAATCAACAGGCAGTTTTTATACCCCACGCGAAATTGTAGCGTATATGGTTGACGAGGCATTATTGACATTCCTCAAACGCCAGACTTGCTTGTCTGCAGAAAAACTACAGAACATCATACAATACGAAAACACAGATAACCTTGCATTGGCTGATGCGGAGCGCGAGAGTATAGTTGACGCCCTGTCGCGATTAAAGATTTTGGACCCAGCTTGTGGGTCTGGAGCGTTCCCAATCGGCATCCTGCAAAAAGTATTTCACATCCTTCAACAAGTCGATGTGGATGGAAAAAGATGGTACAAAAAGCAGTTATTGCAACAAACCGATCATGAACTAGTAGAAGATATTCGTGCAAAATTCGAAGACGGCAACAATGACTATATTCGCAAACTTGGAATTATACAACGTAGTATTTTTGGAGTTGATATTCAGCCAATCGCTACAGAAATCGCTAAGTTGCGTTGCTTCTTGACGCTCATGATCGAAGAAAAAGTTGATGACACTAAGCCAAATCGTGGTATTCATCCTCTACCAAATCTTGACTTCAAATTCGTTACCGCAAACTCACTCAAATTTTTACCCGAAAACCCAAACGATCCTTTCAATATGTTCGAGACGGGCAACTCAGTAGAAGCAGTCAAAAAGATCAGAACCGACTATTTCCTCGCCGGCAAGACTGAACGTGAATTCTTGAAAACTGAATTCAGCGAAGCGCAAAATGTGCTTTCAAATACCCAGCACGAACTAGCCCTAGCTCGCTATCGTAACTTATCAAAATGGCAACCCTTTGCTCAGCGTAAGACGGATTGGTTTGACAGTGAATGGATGTTTGGTGTCAAGAATTTTGACATCGTGATTGGAAATCCGCCATACGGAGCGACACTCACAAAACAAGAACAGTCGTATTTCATGAAGCACTATCAATCAGCCAATTCAGAGACTGGCACCAAAGGTTCACTTGATACTTTTGCCTTATTCATTGAACGCGGTCTGAGCATGTTAAGTAATGGAGGAAATTTAGTTTATATCGTACCAATGGCCATAACATCAAACGATACGATGGTGACACTACAAAACGAATTAGAACAAAAATGTGGAACTATCCGCATCGCATCTTTTGCTAATCGACCGCGGCAAATCTTTGATAATGCATGCGTACGAACATCAATCATCTTTTGTGAAAAGACCAATACGCCAACACGCGCATTATATATGACTCGGCAAATACGACGCAAAAGCGACATGACAATACAGGAAGTTATCAATAATCTAGAATTTGTCGAAGCTTATCGTTACAAAAAGTTTGGCAGATACCCGAAAGTTGGGTCCAATTCTGAAATCCAGATATTAGAAAAACTTTTTCAAAACCAAAAACGTGTACAAGACTATGCTTCTGCAAAACCAACGGAAAAATTTTACTATCGCGCTGCTGGTGGAAGATATTTTAATATCGTAACATTAACAACGACTGGCACTTCGGCAGAACGAGAGTATCGCGCAAAATTCGCAACCCTACTTGCAGCCTGTTTGTCGACCTCACTATTTTGGTTTTATCAACAAGTCTATACAGACGGATTTAATCTCAAAGGGTACGAGATTGATAACTTTCCAGTACCTAATTTTGAAAACATGAACCCTGAAACATTAGCCAAAATTCAGCAAGTATATTATCAGTACCTAAATGAAATCGAAAAAAATACAACTCTAAAAAATGTCGCAGGCGAATCTCGTTACAATGTCCAGCAATTCAAAGAATACAAAATCGTCAAATCAAAAGATTTAATTGATCAATTAGATGACCTTGTTTGCCCTCTATGTGGACTATCTCGTGAGGAAACCGAATATATCAAAAAATATGAAGCAGCAATCAGGATGGGCAAAGAAACTTCCAGCTGATATAATATAAATATGGAAAGATTCTTGGATTACTTTATACCCGAATATTATTGGTTAGAACTATATGTATTTCGTAAAAAACGGATTATTCGTGGCACAGTAACCGTCGACGGTGAATCAAAATCCGATCACATTAAGTTCCATGGAACAAATTTAAAGATTACATCCGTCAGCTTCCAAGCTCGAAGTTGGATGGGGCGTAGTTACTATGAAGAAGATACTTTTACTCCCTGTCCTTATGAATATGACGGTAAAGAGCTTAAAATCTCCCTCACTAGCGAAATGCGAATGCAGCTCGCTCAGCAGGTAAAGACTAACTACGACGAAGATTTTGATGATCGCAATATGGTGTCTTTTCGTATTGAATATGAAGCACCCATCAACTCCAATATGGAAGGCTGCTATTTGTCCTCGTACGATTATGATGGCGAAACACGAGAGATTATCGCCACACAGTTCGAATCTCACTACGCTCGCGAAGCTTTTCCATGTATTGATGAACCCGCCGCTAAAGCCGAATTTCATCTTGTCTTACTTACTCCCGATATTACTCCTGGCGACGTGGTTTTGGCAAACATGCCACTAGAACACAAAGATCAAAATCGCTATACTTTTGCGACAACGCCTCGCATGTCAACTTATCTCCTAGCTTGGGTAATCGGCCCGCTCCAAAGTATCTCAACTGTCAACAAGGATGGCATCCGTGTCTCGTCATATTGCACTCTCAGCCAGCCTCTCGAAAGTCTACTTTTTGCTAATCAAACCGCCATGCGGGCGCTTGAATATTATTGCCAAAAATTCGATACGAAGTATCCCCTACCTAAGCTCGACCAAGTCGCCTTGCCTGATTTTGAAGCTGGTGCGATGGAGAATTGGGGGCTGGTGACATATCGTGAGTCTATGATGTTGGCAGCTGGTGATGCTAGCGCCGACACTAAGCGCAAAGTAGCAACAACGGTTACTCACGAATTATCTCATCAATGGTTTGGCAATCTCGTCACCATGCGTTGGTGGGATGATCTTTGGTTGAATGAGTCTTTTGCCACCATTATGGAGTACTATGCCGCCGATGCAATTTATCCCAAACTGCGCGTCTGGGAAGATTTCTTTACAAACGATTGTTTTGCCGCTTTGCAGCGTGACTGTTTACCTGGAGTTCAAGCTGTCAAACAGGCAGTCCATAATCCCGCAGAGATTGCTACTCTTTTTGACTCTGCCATAGTCTATGCAAAGGGCGCTCGTCTCGTTCTTATGCTAATACGTTTGATGGGCGAAGAACGCTTCTACGATGGTATTAAGTATTACTTCGAACGCTACAAATATGAGAATACTGTCGGTGATGATCTTTGGTGCTCACTCCAGCCCTATGCTGATTTTGATATTAAAAGTTTTATGAACGCTTGGATCTCTCAGCCAGGATATCCTGAGTTGATTGATGGTCGTGAGAGGCGATTTTTGATTACTGGTGAGACTGACTCTACAAAATGGCCACTCCCCAAAATTGAAGATGATATGTCTGGACACTACCTCATCAACCTCAACGACACTGATTTTTTACAAAAACTTTCAAATTTTGAAACGCTTTCTACTGAGCAGCAACTTCGACTCCTGATCGACCGCCTTCTGCTTGCTCGTACGCCCGAAGTCGCTTCGGATTCGCTACTAGATTTGCTACCAAAATTCGCTTCTACAACTTCTGCTGCCGTGCTTCAAATTGTTGGTATTATGATTTCTGATCTCAAACTTTTCTGTCCGCCCGCTGACTATACTCAGTCTGCCTCCTCGTTAGTTTCCGCGGTAGGGGATTATAAAAAATTTCTTGCCTCAATTTTTTATCCTCGTTTTGCCTCACTAGACTACGGCTCTATTCACGACGCCGATGCTGTCCGAACGCGCGATCTTATATTAGGTATTGCCTATTATGTAGAAGACTCCCAAGTTCTAGAACATCTAGCCTCACTCTACCAGTCGGATTTCTCACAAATCGACCCTGAACTGCGCCCTCACGTTTTAGCTGCTAAGTTTCGCCAATCCGAATCCGAAGTATTTACTGAGTGGCTAGAGCGTTACCAATCTGAAACTGACCCCGACATTAAGCATACTCTTCTCGCTATTCTTGCTGGTTACGCCAAACAACCTGCGCACCTTGGACGCTTGATAACATTGTTGCGCCAGACTGATATCGTTCGCCCACAAGATCATATCTTCCTATATATTTATCTGCTGCGTAACTACCGCACGCGTCAGCTAACTCTTGAATGGTTGACTAAAAATTGGGATTTCGTTGTTAAACTTAGCGGGGACAAATCCCTCGAAGACTATCCACGCTATGCTGCCAACTTCATTCAGACTCAGGCGGAAGCGCAAATTTTCTACGACTTTTTTGCTACGAAATCAAATGAACCGGCTCTTGCACGCTCTCTGAAGATCGCTCATGTCGCTATTGATGCTCGCCTTGCCCTCATCAAGCAAGATACTACTGGCGTCAAAACAAAACTCAGCGCCTTACTTAAAACCAAATCACAAGAAAGGAAATAATATGCCAATCATCGTTGGGGGAGTCGTAGAAAAAGATAATAAATACCTTCTCGTTCAAGAATCGAAAGCCAGTTGCTATGGCAAATGGAACGTCCCAGCTGGACATCTTGATCCTGGAGAGTCGATCTTTGATGGTGCTAAGCGCGAAATCAAAGAGGAAACTAATTGTGACGTTGAACTTACGGGTGTCTGCAGCATCGGCAATCACCTTGTGCCTAATGACACTTTTGTTGCAATACTTTTTACTACCAAGCTATTGACAGACTCTGTTAAGCCTCAAGCTGGCGAAATTCTTGAGGCCAAATGGTTTACTTACGAGGAGATTATCGCCATGAGTGATCAGCTTCGCCGAGCCGATTGGATTATTAGTGCGATTGATTTTGCTCGTCGCGGCGCCGCTCCACTTGATCTAGTTAAATTCAGCTAGGATTATCAAAATGCCGAAATCTACGAGTTTGATCTATAAGATAAGCATTATTGAGTTTTAAACTTTCATGTTATAACCAAAACATGAGTAAGAATTATTTTGTCGTTGCAACTATTCCTAGCCTAGCGATTGCTGCGGGCGTTTTAGGTTACGGCTCCACCGCCAACGCTTGGGGCGGTCCACACCACGCGCAGGGCGAATACCGTCATACAGCGACGCGCGGCGCATACGTCACATCTGCGCCGCAGCACCTTCACCACAACTCCGACCCGAACTGCCCATATTACAGTGCAGTCGAAGGCCAGACTTCGCAATCCCAAGCTACAAGTCAGCCAGCTCAAGACCAGGCTGAAACTCAAGCGGCAAACCAGTCGCAGGGAACATCCAAGCACACATCTTATAACGGCTACAGTTACGGTTGGCACTCAGGTAATGGTCGCCATCATGGTAATTGCGGCAATGGCTATTTTCACAGTACTCATCACGCCAACTGTGAAAATTGTCCGTACGCAGCTCAATAGGCAGCCAAACCATAATTCAGACGGAAGCCCATGATACCGGAATTCCGTTTGGGGTTACCTATGTCAACACTGCTAGCCGAACACTCAGTGGTCCTAATATCTTGACAAAATAGACAATCTGTGATACAATGTAAGTGTGGAGTAGTAATAATTCTACCCCTGCAATTTTTGCAAGATAGGGTCAATAAGGCTAAATTAGACACAAACGGCTCAAACTTGTTAAAATTGTGGTATTTTTCTATCAAAATACCAGTCTCGCAAATCTTGCGAGACACCTGCACTTTAAAAGTTAGTTGTTATACTGCGTAATATCTGGATTTTATCTCAAAAATAGAAAAGGAGGGGATTTCTATGAATAAAGGAATCAAACCAAGAGAGTACCAGAAGGAATGCTTAGCGGCAATCGACAAAACCATCGCGAGGGGCGAAAAACGCGCTCTTGTCGTCATGGCGAGCGGTCTTGGCAAGACATATACGGCGGCTTTTGCTGTCGAAAAGTTTTTACCGACAAACCGTTTGGACATGTACTGATTCTTTGCCACTCGGAGCCAATTCTCCGCCAGTCCAAAAAGGAGTTTAAGGATTATTTCGGTGAAGAATTTAGCTATGGCATGTATGTTGGCTGTGATAAAACAACTCGCCCAACGAATTTTCTTTTTGCAACCTTCCAGACTATGAAGGAGAACCGCAAAAACTTTCAGAAAGACGAGTTTGATTATATTATCGTTGACGAAGCACACCATAGCAAGGCACGGACATATTTCCCGACAATTCGCTATTTTCAGTCCGAATTTTTGCTCGGACTTACGGCGACACCTGACCGTCTTGATGGTCAGAAAATCGAGGAGTTTTATGGCGAGCCAGTCTACGAACTCGGCTTTGTCGAGGCTACGAAACGCGGGCTAATCGCAGAATGTGATTATCGATTAGTTCTAGATGATTTATCCCAAGAGAGATTGGATGAATATCTTGCCAGTAACGAAAAGTTATCTATTAAGCAGCTCAATCGCACGCTTTTTATCAAGAAGCGTGATGAGGAGATCGTTCGTCTAATCGGCGGGTATTCCGCTGGGGTGAAAAATCCGAAGACGATGATTTTCTGCCGAACGATTACTCACGCTCGTAAAATTGCTCAGCTCATGGGCGATAATGCAGCGTTGGTACACAAGAAAAATAGCGATTCGGCGAATGACCGTGCTTTACGTGCCTTCAAGAGCGGTGAGATTAACACAATTATTTCCGTCGATATGCTGAACGAAGGTGTTGATATACCAGATGCAAACGTTATTGTCTTTTTACGCAATACGGTTTCGCCAGCGGTCTTCTATCAGCAGCTTGGCCGTGGTACTCGTCTAGCTAAAGGCAAGAAAAAAGTGCTAGTTCTTGATTTTGTTGGCAATTGTGAACGTATTAAGGCAATACTTGAGTTAAAACAAGAAATTGATGACTTTAAACTTCAGATACCAGTCACGGAATACAGCCCGCACGGTGCCGGCGAAGCCGACTCAAGAGAAAAGTTTACGCTCAATACCGCTACTCCAGAGTTTCAAAGTCGCATAATAGACATTATTACACTTTTGGAAACAGTGCGTAGTCGAAAAGAATGGACGTGCGAAGAATGTATTGCAGCAATCCAGCAGTTAGCAGATCGATTAGGTAAGACAATTCTCAGCTACACCGATTACGCTAATTCGGATATTGAAATGCCGGTATATGCTACTCTGCAGAATCGATTTGGAAGCTTTGAAGCAGCAATAGTCGCAGCAGGTCTACAATATGAGCGCTTATCAAACGAGCGTGGCCGATTTGATTTGGAAGATGAACTCTTTGCTATGGCTCGCGCATATGTATCTAAGTTGGGACGCGAATTTCTTACAGTAAAGAATATTGAAGACAATCCCGAATTCCCATCATGGAGTACCCTATCTAGGCAATATGGTACAATTGGCAATTTCAATTACCTTGCTGGGATTGCTAGTAAAAAACCAGTCTCTAGATCTAGAAAAAAGTGCCCAGAAAGCAGACTAGTTTTTGACAGTAAGGAGAACATTAAGTTGGCGCTCTCGCGAAAAATTGAAGAATTAGGCGGTAGTATTCCTACCACTGCACAATTGGAAGCTGATGAAACGATGCCAACGAAGTCTCAGATTAGAAAGTTTTACGCAAAATACGGCGACGTTTACCAAGATATGGGTTTGGATGTAGGTGACTTAAAGAAAAGGCAAAAGTACACTGATCAGGAAATCCGTACTGAAGCGCACAGAATCTATCATAAGCTTGGACATGCGCCATCTCGGACCGAGTGGAATCGATATACAACAACATGTTGTTATAGTACTGTAACAAATAGGTATGGTAATTACCGCGATGCAATAGCAGAATTATTGTCGAGCAGTCACAACTAACTAAACCTATTTTAATCCCACACCAACTACCTCAGGGTATGCGGTGTGGGATTTTTCATATTCATCTCACGATATACCCTCCAAATTACCTTAAATTGACAACTCCCATAAATTAAACCATAAAAAGTATTGACTTTTTCACGAATCTGTGCTACTATGGAATTATAGTGGTGAAAAACAGAAAAATCACCTCTTGAATCGTAAAAAAATATCACCAAAACCGACTTCGGAGCGTAATTAGCGCCAAAAAAGTCGAAAATCTTCGAAAAAAGTGTTGACTTTGTCGGAAGCGTGCGATATACTGAGTAACAGTTAAGCAAGTTGCGAAGAGCAACCTCTGTATTACGATAGAAATCATGCGAGGTAATCTATCGGATTCTTCCTAAAAAGAGACTCCAGATTATCATGCCAAAATTTCAATTTAACAATTTGAGACAACGATGAAAGTAGTATTCATCTCAGAGATGAGATAGATACTAAATTGTAAGACGGAATTAACGATCGAGCTTCGATTGTTAGTTAAGTCAATGCATAAAAAGGTACATAAGGGCACTGATAGTGGA
>CAOQYN010000005.1:0-13110 GCA_948514425.1 uncultured Candidatus Saccharibacteria bacterium | reverse complement strand
TCGATTGTTAGTTAAGTCAATGCATAAAAAGGTACATAAGGGCACTGATAGTGGATGCCTTGACAATCAATACCGACGAAGGACGTGGAACTCTGCGATAAGCCTCGGGGATCTGAGAACAAGAATCGATCCGGGGATTTCCGAATGGGGAAACCTAGCACAAGTCATGTTGTGTTGCATTTACTTGAACACATAGGGTAAATAGACGGGAACCAGCCGAACTGAATCATCTTAGTAGGTTGAGGAAAAGAGAATAACCAATGATTCCGAAAGTAGTGGCGAGCGAAATTGGAACAGCCCAAACCTTAACATAACCATACGGTTTAACGGCCAGAGTTATGAAAGGGGTTGCGAAATTAGATAATTTATATGTTGGACCGTTCATTTATGGACAGCCCGACATATAAACTGACAGCGTTAACTGAGCAGATAATGATACAAACCTTTCAAATCGTAGCGGAAGTTTTTGGAATGAAACGCCAAAGAAGGTGAAAGCCCTGTATGCGAAACGGTTTGAGGCATTATATATCTTTTTTCAAGTAGGACGGGGCACGAGAAACCCTGTTTGAATCTGGCAGGACCACCTGCCAAGGCTAAATATATTGATTGATCGATAGCGAACTAGTACAGTGATGGAAAGGTGAAAAGAACCCCGGGAGGGGAGTGAAATAGATCCTGAAACTCAGTGCCTACAAGGTGTCGGAGCAGCGCTTGCGCTGTGACGGCGTGCTTTTTGTAGAACGATCCAGCGAGTTAATGTTGTCGGCAAGGCTAAGTCAGTTGATGGAGCCACAGTGAAAGCGAGCCTGAATAGGGCGACAAGTCGGCAGTATTAGACCCGAAACCGGGTGACCTAACCATGAGCAGGTTGAAGCTGCGGTAACACGCAGTGGAGGACCGAACCAGGGTACGCAGTAAAGTGCTTGGATGACTTGTGGTTAGCGGTGAAATGCCAATCGAACTCGGAGATAGCTGGTTCTCCTCGAAATAGCTTTAGGGCTAGCGTTGTGTAGTAGCATTTGGGGGTAGAGCTCTGAAAGGGTCTGGGGCCGGCAACGGTACCCATCCCTATCAAACTACGAATACCGAATGTGTAATCACGGCAGTCAGAACGGCGGGGCTAAGCTCGTCGCTCAAAAGGGAAACAGCCCAGACCATCGTCTAAGGTCCCTAATTAATACTAAGTGGGAAACAAGGTGAAGTTTCTTAAACAGCTAGGATGTTGGCTTAGAAGCAGCCATTCATTTAAAGAGTGCGTAACAGCTCACTAGTCAAGAGATTTTGCGTGGAAAATGTAACGGGGCTAAGTATTAAACCGAAGACATGGATTGTTATTATGATACGTCATAGTAATAGTGGTAGAGGAGCGTTGATATTGCGGTGAAGTCAGATTGGAAAGTCTGGTGGAGCGGTATCAAGTGAGAATGCTGGAATCAGTAACCATAAGACAGGTGAGAATCCTGTCGGTCGTAAGAGCAAGGTTTCCAGGGCTACAGTAATTGTCCCTGGGTTAGTCGGTCCTAAGCCGAGGCGCATCAGCGTAGGCGATGGACAACAGGTTAATATTCCTGTACAGGTAGTAGTTGTTGACAGTTCACGGCGAATGACCGGAGCGGATTAATGGTTTATCCGTCCAAGGTTCCAAGGAATTGGAATTGAGTGAAAGGTTTTCTTCGGAAAATTGATTCTGGGTGAAGCGCTGGCTAGAAAAGCTGGTCAACTTATGCTGCTGCCTACCGTACCGCAAACCAACACAGGTGCTCGAGTCGAGTAGACTAAGACCTACGAGAGAACCTTCGCTAAGGAACTCGGCAAAAAAGCGTCCGTAACTTCGGAATAAGGACTGCCCTCTCATTAAGATGAGGATTTGCTAGAGAGAAAGTGCGAAAGTGTGGTGATTTGTACCTAATATTTACAATCAAGACCATCTTGTCGAGACACTTATCTCTTTAGTAAGCCAATCGTCATTTTGATGAGAGGGCCGCAGCTAAAGAGCCCACGGAACTGTTTATCAAAAACATAGGTCTCTGCTAACGCGAAAGCGGATGTATAGGGGCTGACTCCTGCCCAGTGTCGGAAGGTTAAGGGGAGAGCTTTACGGTTCGAACTGAAGCCCCGATGAACGGCGGCGATAACTATGATCGTCCTAAGGTAGCGAAATTCCTTGTCTGGTAAGTTCAGACCTGCACGAATGGAGTAATCATGTGGGCACTGTCTCGGCGAAGGCCTCGGTGAACGTGCATTGGCGGTAAAGATGCCGTCTAATCATGCCAGGACGAGAAGACCCCATGGAGCTTTACTACAACTTTGCATTGATTGTTGGGACATTTTGTGTAGCATAGGTGGAAGACTTTGAAGCAGATACGCCAGTATTTGTGGAGTCGTAGGTGAAATACCACCCTGAGTGTTTTAGCAGTCTCACTCTTGACGTTATCCGCCAAGAGGACCGTGCATGGCGGGTAGTTTAACTGGGGCGGTTGCCTCCTAAAGAGTATCGGAGGCGTTCAAAGGTTGGCTAACTACGGATGGAAATCGTAGTGATAGTGTATGCGCAAAAGCCAGCTTGACTGTGAGGACTACAATCCAATCAGACACGAAAGTGGGAGCAAATGACCCGCTGTATAGAACTTCGGTTCAATTTACGTGGGAAAGACAGCGCACACGGATAAAAGTTACCCTGGGGATAACAGGCTGATCGCGCCCAATAGTTCACATAGACGGCGCGGTTTGGCACCTCGATGTCGGCTCATCACATCCTGGAGGGGGAGCACCTTCCAAGGGTCCGGCTGTTCGCCGGTTAAAGTGGTACGCGAGCTGGGTTCAGAACGTCGTGAGACAGTTCGGTTTATATCCGGCATGATCGTTAGGAATTTTGAGGAGATTTGACTCTAGTACGAGAGGACCGAGTTGAACGAACCTCTAGTGTATCGGTTGTGGCCACCTGCTGCATTGCCGAGTAGCTATGTTCGGAAGAGATAAGCGCTGAAAGCATATTAAGCGCGAAGCCCACTCCAAGATAAGAATTCCCTATGAGATCCCAGAAAGAAGATCTGGTTGATAGGCGCAAGGTGGAAGTATGGCAACATATGGAGCCGAAGCGTACTAATTGATCCATTGCCTTTTTATGCTCAAGTCATCGGGTTTGTGCATCCTAGCTGTAAGGTTAGGATTGACAAGAACTGTGATGACTTGGTATACTTAACTAACAATCGGTGTTCGACACCTAGCATAAAGCTAGAAGATACCGAGACGTTTTACAATTTCATCACACCTTATGGACATCAATAGCGCTTCAGGACGCGATTTGGTGCCCATAGCGCTGGGGAAATACCTGTTCCCATTCCGAACACAGAAGTCAAGCCCAGTAGCGGCGATTATACTGCCACAAGCGGGAAACTAGCAAGGTGCCAAATTATACGAGTAAGCCACCCCAACGGGTGGCTTTTCGTCTAGGCAGACTAGATATGGTATAATGATAGCATATGGCATTCGACTATAAAAAAGAGTACAAAGAATATTATCTTCCCGCAAAACACCCCCATATTATAACTATCCCGCCAATGAATTATCTCGCCGTTTGCGGACACGGTGATCCAAACCTTGAAGGAGGAGAGTATAAACGATCTATTGAACTACTCTATGCTATTGCTTTCACCCTCAAGATGAGTAAAAAGTCCGATTATCAAATTAAAGGATATTTTGATTACGTAGTTCCGCCGCTTGAGGGCTTCTGGTGGCAAGATGGCCAGGTTCAAGCTATTGACTATACCAATAAGGATCAGTTTAACTTCATCTCCGCAATTCGCTTACCTGACTTTATCACACGGACAGATTTCGACTGGGCGGTTAAAACTGCAACGGAGAAAAAGTGCCAGGATTTTTCCAAAGTTCAGTTCCTGTCTTATGACGAAGGCCTATGCGTGCAATGCTTACACCTTGGTTCATACGATTCGGAGCCAGCCACAATTACGGCAATGTCGCAACATACCACTGAACAAGGCTACGAACTCGACATCCAAAACCCGCGCTATCATCATGAAATCTATCTCAGTGACCCACGCCGCTGCAGCGAGGATAAGTTAAAAACCGTAATTCGTCATCCAATCAAGAAGTCGAACTCTTGATTTTCTGCTATAATAAAGATGAAGAATCCAGAGGCTAGTTTTGGCAAACTGATTGATAAACGTATTATCAAAATTTCACATTAATCGATCATAATTTAGAGAGTAAATAAAAGGAGGAAAATGGAAGATTTCGAAAAACTCATCGGCGGATTAATTGACACGCAGGATATCTGTTTTTTGAGTTTTATCAATCCACAAGGATTTCCGACCTCGCGCGCCATGTTGAATCCTCGCAAACGTCAAGGTATCAAAGAATTTTACTTAACGACAAACTACTCTTCCCAAAAGGTCAAAAGCCTACTTGCGAATTCTCGTGCAGGTTTGTATTTTTGCGATAAGAGCGTTTATCGCGGCGTGGCTTTTAGCGGCAATGTTGAAGTTATCCAAGATCAGAGTGTTAAAGATGAAATCTGGCGCGATATGGATACTATTTTTTACGAAAATAATACCGACCCTAATTACTGCGTTCTAAAATTCACTGCTGAATCTGCACGCTATTTCCAAGATTATCACTCTACCGATCTTACACTATAAAACATGGACGAATCAATTTACGACCTTGATCCGAGCGTCACTCCTGCTATGCGCGAGGCGCTACTTGCAAAGCTGAAAACCTTACCAGCTGCACCAGGAGTCTATTTTCATAAAAATTCTGATGGAGAGATAATCTACGTTGGTAAAGCCGCTGTACTCAAAAATCGTGTTCGTCAATATTTTCACAAAACCGTAAAAGATCCAAAAACACTTGCCCTAGTACGCGAAATTGCTGATACAGATTGGACGGTTGTGGATACCGAGATGGATGCTCTCTTTCTAGAATCAGAAATGATCAAGCGTTACAAACCAAAATGGAACATCCTTCTACGTGATGATAAAACCGTCAGCTATGTACGTATTGATATGAAATCTGAAGTGCCGTACCTTAGTTTTACTCGTATCCCACAAGACGACAAAGCCACCTATATTGGACCATTTTACGGTAAAAGCGCGGTTGAAAAAGCCCTACGGATTTTGCGTAAAGTTTTTCCGTATTATGATAAACCCTATGACGGGAAAAAGACGCTTAATACCGATCTCGGTCTAACTCCAGGCATCGAAATCGGTAAAACCACGCCTCTAGAGTATAAGAAAAACTTGCGCAAACTACGGCTCTATCTTGAAGGAGGTCGCCATAAACTTATCAAAGACCTTGAAAAACAAATGTCCACGGCAGCCAAGGAACAAAAGTTTGAAGAAGCTGCTGAACTCCGCGGGCAACTCTTTGGTTTGCGTGAGCTGCAAAAGAAGATTGTTTTCTCCGATAAAGAATTTCTAGATATTTCGTCTGACCAAGCTCTTGTCGATTTACAAATGCTCTTACATTTGCCCGAACCCCCGCGTCGTATTGAGGGCTATGATATTTCACACCAATCTGGCACAAACGTCGTCGGATCTATGGTGGTCTTCGTTAATGGCGCTTCTGATCGTGCCGAATATCGTAAATTCAAACTCCGCAACCAAAAAAACGACGATACGGCAAACCTTCACGAAGTTATCGAACGCCGCCTAAAGCACTCTGACTGGGAATTTCCAAACCTAGTAATCCTAGATGGCGGAATAGGCCAGGTCAACGCTGTTCAGGATCTTTTGGAAGAAAAGCATATTGCTGTCATTGGTCGCGATAAGTCTGGCGACCACTCTCGTAACGCCGCCGTACGCATTATTGTTCCGCAAGCAGAAGGTCACCGCCTACTCACCCTGCCCGCCAGCTCCCATATTGCAAAACTTATCGCTCGCATTGACGATGAGGCCCACCGTTTCGCTATCACTTACCATAGCCTACTCAAACGCAAACAGATGCTTAAGTGACATAGATTATCATCTGTGTTATAATAATCACTATGATTAAACAGCAACTTCTTGTGTTTATTTTGCGTTGGGTGGCATCTAGCCTTGGAATGTTTCTCTGCATTTCTTGGTTTGGCACTGTCAATTCTGCTGAATCATTTTCTGCCCCCTGGCTACTCTATATAGTCGCTGGCCTGATCTTTTCGCTAGTAAATTCATTCATCAAGCCATTTATCAAGATGACAGCACTCCCTCTTGCAATTCTCACAATGGGTATTTCGACAGCTGTCATCAATATTCTAATGGTAATCATTACAATATATTTGCTCCCAGGAGTTGAAATGGATATCTTGGGCGCCGCTCTCTCTAGTCTTATCTTGAGCGGAATCAATACTCTTTTGAACCTTATCGTCGGCTAGACTTGCTTTTGTTTGTCTTTGGAGTATAATAGTACTATGGAATTGGGAACATTTTTTCAGAGTTTAACTTTCGTGTCGGCCATTTTGTCGGTTCTACTAATTTTACTACAACAACGTGGCGCCTCGCTCGGTGCTGGCTTCGGTAGCTCTGGTGAGCTCTATACGACTAGACGTGGTCTCGAAAAGTCTCTTTTTAACGCTACGATTGTCTGTGTGTTAGTATTTGTGTTATCAATTTTATGTTTGATTTTTATCCCCGCATAGGGCAATCTCAATAGACTATGAAACAAACTTTCAAAAAGCGTGGGCAAAAGTTTAGCAAAAGACTAGAGCACTTCTCCGCACAGGCCAAGGAGAGCAGTCGTGAGCATCTCCAAGAAAACCTTATCAGACGCTTGCCGAACGCACGCCAAGTTCGTCTCTTAATCCTAGAATGGGGTTTATTAGTTGTTGTAGTAATTTCATTAGCTCTCACGCAGCTCTTTTGGTATAATCAATCTTACACGGCAGAAGCTTATGTCGACGGCGGCACTTACATTGAGGCTACCGTTGGAAATATTACGACCATGAACCCACTTTTTGCCACAACAAATAGCGAAAAGGTTCTGTCGAAGTTGATGTTCTCGACTCTTTCAACTATCGACTATTCTGGTCACGTTGGCCTTGGTCTAGCGGACTCTATCGTTCCCGATGAGACCGGCAAAGTCTGGACTGTCACACTTAAGCCCGACTTGCACTGGTCTGATGGTGAGAAAATCACGTTGGACGATGTAATTTTTAGTGTGCAGCTCATGAAAAGTAACGCAATAAATACTTCATATTCTTCCAATTTTTCTGGTGTCTCAGTCGAGCGTACAGGGGAAGCAATCATCTTCACTCTACCGTCTCCGTATGCAGATTTTGCCTCAACTCTCAACGTTCCAATTTTACCTCAGCATATTCTCGGCGAAGTTCAGCCTGATAAAATTCTTGAACATACTTTCAGCACAAATCCTGTTACTTCCGGTGCCTTTACTTTCAACGCCGCACAAAATGTCGGCACGAGCGGCGATAAAATAGTTTACCTTAGCGCAAACCGCAATTATCACAAAGGCATGCCGATGCTAAACAACTTTGCTATTCGTACCTATACTGTGGCGTCTGATATTGTTAATGCTCTCTCAACTGGTGAAGCCACGGCGACCGCCGAACTTTCGCCGCTTGATAGCGAGTCGCTATCTTCTTCGCTAGTATATGAAAAACAAACCACTATCGCTAGCGGAGTCTATGCTTTCCTTAATACTTCGAGCGCCATCCTCTCCAACCAAAGTGTTCGTCAAGCCATTCGCCAGGGAATTAACATGAAGGAATTGCGCTCCACACTAGACGGCGAAGAGCCACTTGACTACCCCATCCTCCGTTCAGAGCTTAATTTAGAATCCTACCCAGAAATCCCAGCCTACGACCTAAACGCAGCTCAGATTACTCTTAGGGATGCTGGCGTGACTGGGCAGACAATTCGCCTCGCTACAATCAGCACTGGTTACTACCCAGAACTGGCCAATAATCTCGAAGCGCAGCTCGAAAAACTTGGATTTGCAGTTGAACTCTCAGTTTACAATCCTGGGCAAGACTTTCTCATGAACGTCATCCGTCAGCGTAATTATGACATCTTAATTTATGAAGTTGAGCTTGGCGCGAATCCAGACCTCTTTGCCTACTATCACTCTTCCCAGGCTACGTCTTCTGGCCTAAATCTTTCCAATTATCGTAACGCCCTAGTTGACGATTCGATCTTGGCCGCTCGCAGCACCATGAGCGAGAATCTTCGCGCCGCAAAATACGGCACCTTCTTACGTTATTGGGTCAATGATGTTCCAGCAATCGGAATTTATCAAGCTAGCCTAACTTATTATTTCAACAAAAACGTTCGTACATTCTCCGAGGACGACCGCCTTGTTTATGCAACCGATCGTTTCTCAGACGTTGAATACTGGGCCGTCAATAAAGCCACCAAAAACCGCACTCCTTAAGCTATTGACAAAAATAAGCATGTGTGCTATACTGTAAGTATAACCTCCTAGAGGTCTAGCTTTTGATGTACTATTTGCCCAATCTATGCTATAATATCTCTTATGAGAAGCTTATCGACAAAACTAAAATCAGAAATTGGTAAAACTGTAGAAGTTGCTGGTTGGGTGAATTCACGTCGCGATCATGGTGGCTTAATTTTTATCGACTTACGCGATCATAAGGGAATCATTCAGCTTGTTATTACTCCTGATACTCCTGCTGCATTCCAGATTGCCGAGGGTCTCCGTGATGAATTCGTTATTCACGCTCGTGGTGTTGTTCGTGAGCGTGCGCCAGAACTCAAAAATCCCAATATCGAAACCGGCGAGATCGAAGTCGTCGTCGATAGTCTCGAATTGGTCAACAAATCCGAACCTCTGCCAGTCAATACTCATGACGAAGGAGATATATCGGGAGAAGAGCTTCGCCTTAAATATCGTTACCTTGATTTGCGGCGCCCTAGTATGCAGCACATGCTGGCGCGTCGAGCCGAGTATTATCGTATCATGCGACAATATATGGACGAACACGATTTCATAGAAATCACCACCCCCATTCTAGCGAACTCTTCGCCTGAAGGTGCACGCGATTTTCTCGTGCCATCACGCGTTCATCCTGGTGAATTTTATGCTTTACCTCAAGCACCACAACAGTTCAAGCAGCTTTTAATGGTCGGCGGTGTTCCGCGCTATTATCAAATTGCACCTTGTTTTCGCGATGAAGATCCTCGAGCTGACCGGCTCTATGGTGACTTTTATCAGCTCGATTGCGAAATGTCTTTCGTTGACGATGGCGAAGTAGTACGCCAGACAATGGAACCATTAATTAAAAAACTCGTAACCGAGTTTGCTGGCAAGGAATTGATAACTGAAGACGTACCGCGCATTCCATATCGCGACGCCATGGAAAAATATGGCACCGATAAGCCAGATTTACGCTATGGGCTTGAGCTGATAGATTTGACAGAAGAGTTGAAGAACTGCGAATTTAAGGTTTTTCAGACCCCTTGCGTCAAAGCGATTCGTGTACCAGGCGGTAGTAAATTCACGCGTAAACAAATCGACGAGTTTACTGAACTTGCGCGCAAAAATGGAGCTGGCGGCTTGGCTTATATATTGTATGAGAATGGCACAGTACGTAGTCCAATCGCCAAGTTCCTTCAAGATGCCGAGCTAAAAGCTATTCAAGATAAGACAGGAGCCGTAGACGGCGATGCGGTTTTCTTTGGTGCTGATGAACGCGATAATGTTAATAAAGTTCTGGGTGTAATGCGTATCGCCTTTGCTGATGCGCTAGGGTTAAAAAATAGCCAAAAGGTTGCACTTTGCTGGATTATAGATTTTCCGTTCTATGAATGGGATGAGAAAAACAACTGTCTCGATTTTGGGCATAACCCTTTCTCTATGCCAAAAGGAGGTTTGAAAGCAATTCGCGAAACGGAGAACAAGCTCGATATCGTAGCGGACCAATTTGATATGGCAGTAAATGGTCTTGAGCTTTGCTCTGGTGCGGTTCGCAATTATAGCCCAGAAGTTATGTATGAGGCCTTCGCTGTTCTAGGCTATGATCAAGATTACGTTGCGCAGAAATTCGGCGGTCTCTTGAACGCCTTTAAGTTCGGCGCTCCACCGCATGCAGGATGTGCTTTTGGTATTGATCGCATGCTCATGGAACTACTCGATGCCAACAGCATTCGCGATGTTGTCGCTTTCCCGAAGAACGGCTCTGGCGTTGATCTCATGATGGGTTCACCGTCCGCCGTTGATGCGGGGCAGCTTGATGAACTCCATATCGAACTCATCCCCGAAGACGACTAAATATGCTATAATGACCCTATGGTTTGTATTGCGGCGTTCATCATTCTATGTCTTGTTGGAATTTTTGTCGCTTTCTTAAGTATCTTTCGCCGCGACATTGGTCGAAAGTACTGGGCAGTTTTTAAAAAGGCTTGGGGTTGCGTCGGCAAAAAAATCCGCCTACAAAAATGTGAAACCAATTTCAAAGACGATGTCAAAAATACACTGCTTAGCAAAATCGTTCTCAAGCATCCCAAATGGGTCAAGCCTCTTGGCGCAGCGATTGAGGTCGGGGCGGTATTGATTGTTGTAATTACAGTTTGGTCGCTAGTGGAATCGATCAAAGCGCTACTTGCGATTTGGGTTTTTGGCACATGCAATGTTTCTCAGCCCGAAAGTTGCGCCCTCGGTGCCGAAGTTTGTGGTATCGAAGCCGCTGAGCCCAAAAACCCGCTTGAATGGACTGGCCGCTGGTTCTCAGAATGGGGTGAAATCTTCGTCAATATCCCCGATCGTTTCCGCAGCTGGAACGCTGAAGAATATCTTGTTGAGCCTTATAGTTTTGCCACTACTTACCAAGACGATCGTCCGCTCGCTCTTGATATCTTCGATCCAGGTTGTACGGTCTGCATGCAGTCTTACCGCAATCAAAAAGATTCCGGATTTTTTGAGCAATACAATACGGTGCTTATGGTGTACCCAATTAAGCTTCCCGATGGTAGCTATAAATTTGCCAACTCGGACTTAATCGCTCGCTACATCTATGCCACAGATTTACTCAAAACGGATTACGCCCCCAAAATCATCAATCGGCTCTTTACCGAATCAAACTCCGAAGGTATTAATTACCAGTCTGTCTTCCTAAATTCCGATCATGCAACCGCCGAAAAGTTGCTTCAGACATGGCTCGCGGAATTTGGCGCCAGTAAAAAGCAAATTGACCAACTAAGCCAGACAGCAACGAGTGACGAAGTCTCAGATATTATGACAAAAATTCAAACCACGGTCGAGAACAAAATTCATGCCAAAGGCATACCGACGCTAATTTATGATGGGAAAAAACATAATGGTCTCTATCGCTAAAAAGTCTCTCCTTGCATTATCGTTATGCCTAGCTTTAGGATCTAGTTTTGTACTCCCAGCCTCTGCTCTTTCTAAATCCGAAAGCAGCGCCATCTCCAATAACTGTTCCACCATCAAACAGTCCCTCAGTCAGCTACAAAAAATTGACTCTAAGACCCGAACCTATCTTGGTACAGCCTACGAAACTATCGCCAATAAATTTATCACCCCCCTCAATTTACGCCTCGTACGTAATAATCGCCCAACGCTATCAGAAATCCAGTTTGACTTCTCCAGCGAACAGGCTAAATTTCGCGATTATTACACGGACTATATGCGCGAAATGGAGAATCTTATCAATATCAATTGTCAAACCGAGCCAGATCGCTTTTACGACCAATTACTCGTTGTCCGTGAGCGACGCGCGAAAGTAAAACTTGCTACCGAAGAACTCAAAAAACTCACCAATCAGCAATATCAAGCCGTAGTAAATTTGCGCCAGGAGCTTACAAAATGACACGTGGTGGACGTAATTTGATGATTCTTGGGATCGGGTCAATTCTTATTGCTGGAATTACTGCGTCGATTAGCCTAGCGGTTTATCGTAATACTGGCGATATTTATCTCGATCGTTCGCGCCCTGGATTCTTACCGGACAAGGAAGAAGTCGAGGCTGAAACCGAAGCTACCACAACATTCTCATATGGCGATTCTGGACCGCTCGATGAAGCAGAACTCAATCAGTATCTTGGGGAATTACAGAAAATCGAAAAACACCTCAACAGTCTCCCTGATGCTTTCTCCAACGCTCCACTCTCCGATGAGTCGCTCGGTATCAAAGCACAGGCAGAAAAAACAGAGTAACCATAAAAGCCCTATAGCCTCTCGCTGCCTTCTTCTGCGCTGCGTGGAGCATGTACCAAACGTGTCGCTGCTGATTCCTGATTGCCGGCATACACTAGTTTGCGGATCCAAGCATCCGCCGGTCCTGCCGACATCAACAGCACCAGATAACCTTTTTTATGCCACTCCTTTACTTTTTCCACTAGCTCATCATTAAGTTCAGCTGCTTCGGCAAGCTTTTTATTTTTCAATTTTGCAATAAATTGTTCTGGGTTCAAAACCTTAATTTTCGTATTTTCGCGTGTCAAGTAAGTCGGCACCCAATATAATCTCGTTACGCCCACAAAAGCATCCGCATACAAATCCGCCAACTCCGCTTGTCTCGTATTTTGATGCGGCTCGTAAATCGCTATTACCCCCTTCAGACCTCGTCGGTCAGCCTCCTCCATTGCGATTTCAACCGTTGCTTTCACTTCTTCTGGATGATGTGCATAATCTGAGTAATATCCTTCAGATACCTGCTCAAACCTTCGCCCGACTCCCGGAAAACTATTAATCGCCGCCAATAATTTCTTTCTCTGTAATGCTGAAATCTTCATCAAGCCTCTCGGTTGCGGCATAATCTTCTGAATCACATCTAGCGCCAAAGTCGCATCATACCTTCGCGCTTCACCTGCCAACGTAATTCCAACAGCGATCTCGTCGCCATGTAATACTTCTTGACTCTGCTTCTCAAATTGCGCAAACGCCTGTTCATAATCTTCTACGGTCGGATAAATATCTGGGTGGTCATACGACACCACGGGAATTACTGCCAACCACGGGTGAAATGCTAAGAAATTTCTATCATACTCGTCCGCTTCATAAACAAAGTATTTCGACTTTGGACCGTAGTGGCCAGCCGACGCAAATGGCAACGTCGTACCAATTAGATAAGAAAGTGGTATCTCTAACTGTTGCGCCATCCAGACAATCATCGCAGTTGTG
>CAOQYN010000004.1:33986-42014 GCA_948514425.1 uncultured Candidatus Saccharibacteria bacterium | reverse complement strand
CGTGCAGAACTGGCTGGGATGGTACCTTCAGTCACTACATAGGTGCCAGCAAGGTTCATTTCGCGAACCAAAACTGAGCCATCGCCATTAACGGCTAAGACGACACCAACGTGACCATAGCCGCTACCACCACTAGAAGTCTGGAAGACGGCACCAACTTCTGGATTGTTGTCAACTCGGTAGCCAGCCGCACGCAAGGTGTATGCCCAGGAATAGGCATGTCCAAGCGCACCACTAGGCAATGCACCCTGTGAACGGGGGTCAGTCGCACGCCAGTAGTAGGCATACCATGTACATTGACCAGCGTAACTACCATTACCGGGGGAGTTTGCATAGAAGCCACGGGCAATAATCGACATGTTCTGGCGACCAGCCGACGAGCCGGCATAGGTATAACCAAAGGAATAGCTTGGACTATAGACCGGCGCAACATATTCGGGACGTTCAGTCTCTGGTAAAACACCCCCAGGAAGCACAATCTGAGCGCCTTCAACGATGCTGCCCCCCTCAAGATCGTTGTAAGCAATAATGCGCTCAGCCGACGAGCCGTAGCGACTAGCAAGACTTTCTGGAGTATCACCGTTTTTGGCGGTATAAACAATACCAGCAACTGACGGGATCCGCAAGAGGTCGCCAGGATTCACATCAGTCGTCTTGAGACCATTTGACCAACGAATCTGATCTGTACTGAGACCAAACTTGAGAGCAATATAGGCCATAGTCTCACCCTCTTTGACGGTGTAAGTCTCAACGCCACGCGAGATGTTGGTATTAATAAGGCTAGGTTTTTCAAGCTTGTCAGCCCCAGTCTGGCTAATTTCTTTCATGGCTGAAGCAACTACGTAGCTAGTAGCGACCGTATCAACACTGGCAAGATCGAAGCTATTAGACAAGCTGGCAACGGCATACAAGGTTGATAGCTGGTCGGCCGAAATATTGTAATCACTGGCCGCCATGGCGTTCATGCTCAGACCGCCATTATCAAGTTCGGATTTTGTATCAATACCAACCTTTGCGACGCCAACAATCATCAAAAACATGGCAAAGTACGGTAAAACTTGCCCCAGAAAGCTTCTAATCTTATGTTCTTTTCGTTTCTTCTTCATAACAAATCTTAACGCTGTGCTGCTTGGATGCGCATATAGCTTCCTACAGAGCAACGCTACAGAGTTCGGCGCAGTGATCAGAGATATTCTGCTGATGCTCCTCGTCTGTAGTACTATAATACATCATACCATCGTCGCCTGTCAAGAAGAATAAGTAGTTTGCCATCTCGGCGTTAGGGGTGGCAGTAGCGATTAAAGCGTCAATTCCAGGGTTACTAATGGGGCCATAAGGCAAACCAGGGTGTTTGCGGGTGTTATAAGGTGAGTCAATTTCGACCTTTTCGGCGTTGCTCACCTCTGTTGCGTCTCGATCAGGGTGTGCCAAATCCCAGGCGTAGGTCACTGTCACGTCGCTACCAAGATTCATTTCTTTATTGAGGCGATTATAGAATACTTGAGCCACTTTGGCATAGTCGACGGCGTTATTGGCCTCTTTTTGGACCACAGAGGCCAAAGTGATTCCCTGATAAAGGTTAAAACCACGTTCAGCGAACTTTTCTTTGATGTTGTTTTGCTGTAAAACCGAGGCAAATTCAGTCAAAATATGCTCAATAATCGTCTCTACCGTATCGTCTGCATAAAATTCATAGGTTTCGCCATAGAGATACCCTTCGAGGCTCGAATCGTCGGGTTTGCCTTCGAAAATCCAGCTGTATTGGCCCGTATAGGGCTGTTTAAGAGCTTTTTCGATATCACCTTGGTCATACCCGAGTTTTACCAAAGTATCGCTAAAATCACGTTCAGTGGCGCCAGGAAGCAAAGTTAGACGAAAAACCGCATCGCCACCACTAATCATTTGACTAATAATCTCGCTAGGCGGCATTACTTTCGTGAATTCGTAGTCGCCAGGTTTGAGAGCGGTTCCAGAGTAATTTAGACGGTAAAATACCTGAAACACGATAGAATTGCGGATTAAGCCGGCATTTTTGAGGTTCATGGCGATATCATTGACGCTCATGCCCTCAGCTACTTCAAACTTAACAAGTTTACAAGCACCAGTGTCGGCATCTTCGGTGTCATTACAGTCAACATCGGTGAAAACTGGTTGTAGATTGTCTTGGTAGAAGTAGTAGGCGCCACCAGCGGCAGCGGCAAGCAGGATCAAAATCACGATAAAAGCCGTCAATAACTTATGGGATTTGGCGGGTTTTTTGGCTTTGACAGATTTATGCTTAGCGGCGGCAGCCTTGGATGTGGGCTTGCCAGCGTGTTTTTCGAGGAAATCTTGAAGGATGATGGTTGCAGCTTCGGAATCGACGTCGCCTTTTTTATAGCCTTTTTTGCGTCCTTTGAGGCGTTTCTCTGCTTCAACAGAAGTCAAAGATTCGTCTTGGAAGCAGATTTTGGCGCTAGGAATAGCTTGCTTCAGGGCGGCGGCAAAACGGCGAGAGTACTGACTCTGCTCGGTTTCCTGCCCCTGAGCGTTGCGTGGCAAGCCGATGACAAAGCTATTAATATCCCAGGCCCGCGCAAGCGAGGCAATTTTGTCAAATTCGGTACCGTCTACCTCGATTGCGGCATAAGGAACAGCGATGCGTACAGCTGAATCTGCCTTGGCAACCCCGATGCGTTTGGTGCCGACGTCGAGACCGATTAATTTCATTCTTTGTCCTCCACGGTTAGATCAACCTCAATGCGGCTAGGATCGTTCGGAACAGAGCGGACCCAGAAGTAAGAAGGAGAAACGTTGACTGAATCGACCCCATTGATGGAGCGGAGGAGCGACTGCACTTCACCAATCTTTTTGCCTTTGGTGCGTTCGATAATGGTTTCTTCGGTGACGGTAGGGCCAATCTTGACGGTAGTTTTGAGGCGGGCAGGCTCTTCAAGGTTGTTATAGCGATCAAAATACGGCTCGCCAATAGAATAAATACGTTGGTCTTCACCAATCGAGAGCTTAGACTCGATGAACTTTTCAAGTTGAGATTTTTGCACGGTGTAGACCGAATAGCTAATCTTGATGGAAATTGAAGGAGTAGTACCACCGTCGACTTCAGCGCCAACTTCGGGCTTTGCGGTCATATCTTCAACATTCTCAGCATAGCTAGGCTCAATCATGATTAGCTTATCATCTTTTTTGAGCTGATCCATGAGCTTAGTTTTATTCTCCTCGGCATGTTCTTCGACGAGTTTATCGCGCGCCGCATGGACGTCTTGAAGCGAAACCACGGTGACATTCTTGGTTGTACCGCCAGTGATAGGGTCGGGATTTGAAACTTCGGCTTGATTGTAGTTATTCCAAGATGAGTTTTTATCAAGATTAAACTTTTCACCAGATGATACGGCCTCAATAGGAATCGTCAATTTGACAGTACAGCTGTTAAGATTGATGGTCTTGCTAGTACATATGTCCTTCAATTTCGTAGTATCATCACCATCCCAGTTGACTGAACCACCAGCAGTAGCGCGATAGACTTGACCATTACCGACAAATTCAGCACCATCAGTGACGCTTAAACTAATACCATTCTTAGAGTCGCGCGGCGAGAAGGTGTGTGTAAGAATCACATTTCCTTTTGCCTTTTCGCCTCGATCCTCCTCGCCGCTAGCGGCAAAATCAGCATCATAGCGTTGTTCAAAAGTCTGTTTTTCGACAAAAAGCGTGCCAGATTCAAGATTTTCGGAGTTTTTATCGGTGACAAACTTGACTTCTTCGGAAAATCTCTCGGAGGAAGTATTCATAGCAATGGTAATTTTGGCGGCAGGAGCGAAGACGAAGGCCCAAACACCCACAGCGATCAAAAGAACTGCGGCGACAGAGCCAATGATGATCCACTTGCGGTATTTTTCAAAACTAGGAACTTTTTTACCATTTTTGTCCTTTTTGTCTTTATTTTTGACCTTTTTACCGTCTTTAGAGCCGTTTTCAAGGGTTTCTTCATCAAGATTAATAATTTCACCGTCTTTTTTGGAAGTCGCTTCAGGCATGCTCTTAGACCCCTCTGCAGGCGTTTTAGAGGGATTTTTGTCGGACTTGAGTTCGTCAAGCTCAGCTGCAGCACTGGCATCCGCCAAATCTTCATCAATCACCTGCTCTTCAGCCATGGTCTTATCGATGTCTTCTTTGGTGGGGACGACTGGGCGTGACTGCAGTGTCTTGGCGATCGGAATTTGAGCCGTCATAGCCATCTTGACGATCGCAGGATCGGCCGTGACGATGACTGCTACCTTGTCACATTCTTTCGCAGTTCGAGCTACCAGCTTCATATTCACCGCACTACGCAGCATGGTTGCTTTTTTGGGCGGCACGAGCGCCACCAGTTTTTGCTCTGCCTGTTGGAGTTTGGTTAAGATGTCGGTGATATCATCTTCCGGCTCCAAATAAATAACTTCCTTATTCATATGTATTAAATATAGCACATTTTAGAAAGCTTGTGCTAAAATAAACGTAATGGGTTTATTTAAGAAAAAATCGCATTCAATTACGGCTTTGTCGGCTTCGGAAATTCCGAATTACTCGGCGCTTGCGGCGTTGACATTGAATGCCATTAACGATGGCGTAATATTAATTGACGAAGGGGGGATAATTATTTTTGCCAATCCAGCGGCGGCAACGATGTTGGGCTATGGCAGTCCGACAAATGTGATCGGGCTCAATTATCAAACAGTGTTGAGATTTGAAACGACCGATGGGGAGCGGGTAGTACCCGAGCAGAGTAGACTGGCACAGGCGATCCAGACAGGCCAGCAGTTCGACACGCGAGAGTATGTGCTGATTTCGGCGCAGAGCGAACGCAAGGCGGCGATCTCGCTAACGATGATACCGACTGGTGGTCCACGCTCTAATAAAATTATTACTTTTCGAGATATTACAAAAGAATTAGAGAAAGAAGAAGACCAGAATGAGTTCATTTCGACGGCAAGCCACGAAATGCGTACGCCTGTAGCTTCGATTGAGGGGTATCTTGGTCTGGCGCTCAATCCGCAGACGGCAACAATTGATGAGCGCGCCAAGCAATACCTTGAAGCAGCGCACGCAGCGAGTCAACATTTGGGACATTTATTTAAAGATCTGCTGGACGTCACCAAACTAGACGATGGTAGGCTAAAATTGCATTTGGTGCCAGTGGAGATGATTGCGACGGTGTGCGAAATGGCGGATGTTCACGAAAAAGAGATTGCCAAAAAACACTTGAAGTATAGCTTTGGTACAACGGGGCCGATCACGAATGACAAACAGATTAATCAGCTAGTGTATGCTGCTGTGGATCTTGGGATGTTGCGCGAGGTCTTGGACAACTTGATCGAAAACGCCATTAAATACACACCGGAAGGTGGCGAAATCTGGGTGAATGCGCGCGGTGATGGTGACAAAGTCTTAATCAATGTGACAGATACGGGGATCGGGATTTCGCCTGACGACGCAGCCCATGTTTTTCAGAAATTTTACCGGGTGGACAATTCACAGACACGACAAATTGGTGGTACTGGGTTGGGTCTTTATCTGGTTAAGCAGCGCGTAGAGGCGATGGGCGGTCGTGTTTGGGTGGAAAGTGCTTTTGGTGATGGATCGACTTTTTTCGTAAGTTTGCCACGACTAAGTGATGCCGAGTATAAGCGACGCTTGTTGGCGTATCAGAATGAACAGACGATTCAGGCATTTGCAGACACACCAGGAACAAAGCCGCGAGTAACCACGTCTATGGTTTCAGTGCCATTACATGGAGAGACGGCGGGAGTTGCAACTGTACATATGACAGCGGCACAGGCTACACCGTCAGCTGTTACGGCACAGGCGGCGCAGGCGCAAACAGCGCAAGTTCAGATGCAGCAAGCGCAAACACAGCCAGTGCAAACAGCGCAGGCGCAGGTACAGCCACAAACTCAGCCGATGGCGCAGCAAACCATGCAAGCGCAGCAGGTAGTACCGAGTCAGCCAACTGGAAACGCGAATGACTTGACTCAGGGTTTGACAATCCCGCGTAACAATTAATATAATTAGCCAAAAGGAGCCATATGACAAAGATTATGCTAGTTGAAGATGATAACAGTCTTCGTGAGATTTATAGTATTCGCTTGACTGCTGAGGGATATGCGATCGTTTCGGCGGGAGACGGTGAAGAGGCACTGGCGGTGGCGGTCAAGGAACGTCCAGATTTGATTATTTCAGATGTAATGATGCCAAAAATTTCGGGCTTTGATATGTTGGATATTTTGCGCTCAACACCAGAAACACAAAATATCAAAGTAATTATGATGACGGCGCTTTCGAGTGAAGACCAGCGTGAGCGTGGTGAAAACTTGGGTGCGGATCGCTATTTGGTAAAATCTCAGGTCGGTATCGAGGACGTGGTAAATGCAGTGCATGATGTCTTGGGAGACCGAGGGCAAGCCACTGAGCAGGCACCAATAGTCACGGAGACGGAAATTGACGCGGCAACAACAGCTCCTACTCCAACTATTGAGTCACAGCTAGGGAGCATGGACGCAGGGATGGACGTGAATACAAACGACTTGACGGCTGGCATGGGTGGCATGCAGCAATTCTAGTAATGACCAACGAAATTAGACTGAACAAGTTCTTGGCGGAACGATTGGGTATCTCTAGGCGTGAGGCGGATGACGCGATTGCAGCAGGAAAAGTAACAGTGGATGCCAAAAAGGCGGAACTAGGAGCGAGGATAGATATTGACAAAAATCCTAATGTGTGCTATAATGGAAAGATGGTGTCGCTGCAAGCGGGTTATCTGTACGTGGCGTTGAATAAGCCACGCGGAGTGGTGTGCTCGAAAAAAAGCCAAGATGGGGGCAAAACGGTATATGATTTGTTACCTAACAAATATCGTGAGCTCAAGACGGTAGGAAGACTGGACAAAGACTCTTCGGGTTTGATTTTGTTGACGAATGATGGGGATTTTGCTTTCCGAATGACGCATCCAAAGTTTGTAAAGACTAAGATTTACGAGGTAAAGTTGGAACGTGCACTCGAACCACTACATCAACAAATGATTGCAGATTTTGGCGTGCAGATTGGTGATGGAATATCGAAATTGGGTCTCGAAAGATTAGATGACACAAGAAAGCTATGGCGAGTAATAATGCACGAAGGTAGAAATCGCCAAATTCGGCGAACTTTTGGGGCGTTGGGATATACGGTCGTGGAGTTGAAGCGCCTAAGCTTTGGGTCATATATGCTTGACGGGTTGCGTGAGGGGGAGTGCGTAGAGGTGAAACCGATTGAGAGGTGAGACGAATTAATTACTGGAAGACGGAAAGCTGCTCAATATGAGCAGCTTTGACTACCTAGGTAGCGGCGTGGACTAATTCTGTAATAGCCGAGCGAGTTTTGAACGAATACCATCGTCCTCTGGAGTACCGGCCAGCGTATCAAGAGCGACGCGCAAAAGGCCGAGTGCAGTGACATAACTGTAATCGAGAGTTGTGCTGGTTTGATTGTGAATTCCAGGAATATCGGCGTTCTCGACAAGATGAATCACGGGGCGACGCGCAAAAGGTAGCTCCTTAAACCAATCCGTCGTCGCAAGTACTTCTTGGAGTTCACCGAGACCAGCGCCGCCACCGCAAAGAAGAATTTTATTGGGAAGCATATCGTTCAGATTGAACTCATCAAGTGTAATTTCAACCCCGGAAAGCCAAACGGCGAGATTGCGGCGTACAGCCATAAGCATCTTTTCCTTGACGTCAGCAGGCACCTTCGCGGGGTTTTTGATGCTGAGTTTGTACTTCTCGGCTGTGTCAAAATCAATATCCAAAGCTTCAGCGATTTGATGGGTAAAGCTGCGTCCGCCAATGCCGAACATCTTTGTTCCCTCGACGCCGCCATCATCTACAACGGCAATATCAGTCGTACCACCACCAATATCCATAACAATGCCCGAGAATCCATTGTCAATGTCGTCACCAAGGCAAGCTCTACAAACCGCAAATGGCTCGACAGCAACCGCTAGCAGGTCAAGACTGA
>CAOQYN010000004.1:0-33976 GCA_948514425.1 uncultured Candidatus Saccharibacteria bacterium | reverse complement strand
TTTTCGAGAGCTGAGATGTGAACCAATGGAGCAAAGGCTGTATAGAATTGGATGACAACGTCAGTGCCTTTGAAACCGATCGGGTTACTGATTTTATATCCATCGATCGCGATGCTCACGATGGCTGAATTGATTAGGCGCACCTCAACGTTAGGATTGTTTGTTTCGTCGGCAATTTCTTTACGAGCAATTTCACCCGCACGATCTTGTACGCGTTTGATAATAAGCGACATCTCCTGCTCGGATAATGGCTTATTGCCACTTTTACGGCGATAGCGCACGGTGCTCGTGTTGCCCTTGATCAACTCTCCGGCGATTCCGACAACGGTTAGTTTACTAGTCGTACCAGACATCTTTTCAGCTTGACTGAGAGCGCGCTCGCAGACACTGACTACGGCTGGAATGTCAGCAATCGCTCCAGCATACATATTATTGGCAGATTGATGAGCGCGACCAACGCCGATGACGTTGAGACCGCCTTTTTTGTCTTGGCGCGCAATCACAGCTTTGACATATTCCGTACCAATATCAAGAGCTAGAATTGTGTCATCGTCTTTGACCGGACTACCGTGCTGCTCCTCTTGCTCTTGGTAGATTTCATTGAGCTGGTCTAATTTTTCGTTTTTAGGACTCGGCTTGTCGTTAGCCATACCTTGTGCCATTTTCGCCATTTTTTCGGCGGTGGCAGTTTTGACGTTTTTTAGGATTCCCATTGCCACTCCATTTTCTCCATTTCATTATTTGTCATCCAGGACCCGTCTTCGAATGTATAATCTGGGTCTAGTTCGTAATCAGATTCATCGATATAAATCTCATCTTCGGGTAAAGTCAAACTGCCCCAAATGTCGTCAATCGATATTTCTTGGAAAAGTTCAGTAATGTCGCGATACTCGCTTGGCGCAGCGACTTCAACGTCTTGATAGTTTAGCATGACCGAAAAGACGTTGTTGTAATCTTCATCCTCGATGTAGCCCCAGAGGCTGCGAATTTTATGGCCAAACTGTGAAACTTCAGCATAAAGGTGTAAATTGTCGGGAATACTGATGTCGCTAGCGGAGATTTCGGGTATATCCTCAGCGCTTAATTTTTCGGCGTCCGGAGTATACTTTTCGAGTGCAGCATTGTAGCAAGTGTACATTTCTGCGGCGATTTCGGTCTCGGGAAGACTATTGAGAAATTGGGCAAGAATTTCCTTGTCAAGGCTGATTTCGTAGAGATTATGCCAAGATTTAGCTTTGTAATTGATATATTCATGCCCATTGTCGATCTTTTTGATGGGCTCGACGTTGATGAACTGATTTTGTTTGTATAAGCTTACTAAAGTCTTGGAATGATCACGTGTAGTAGTAGCTATGGCACAGTCGTAAATATCACTGTATAAACTAGCTAGTTCTTCGCTACCAGTTGTATTCTGTAGGACGTCGCGTACAGAAATGCGCCACCATTCGCCGTCAATTGTTTCTAGGTTATTGAAAAATTCTTCCATGTTGTTTTGCATATTAGATTCAAGATCCATACTGCGCAAACTTTCCATAATACCGCTAATCTTGAGATAGATTGCGCCGTCGGTCAACTGCACGGTGCCGAGCTGCAGATTGAGGCTTTTATCATCGTTGTAATCAATGAACAACGATACGTCAGTAGTATTGGGTAGCTTGGCGCTCGAAGAGTCAAGATTGATAAGTATAGTTTTGATCGGACCGTCTGTTTTACCTTCGTGTAGAACTGCAGAGCCGCCGCCATCCAAGGAGATGTTTGATGCACGAAGGATGTTGTTTACGCCGTCTAGCATGACTTTATCGGGATGATTATAGAAAGCAAAAAACCAAACTACAAAACCGATCAAAACAAGCAGCAAAATGCCGATAGTCGTAACGACGATAGTCTGAAGACGACGTTTTTCTTTGTCGCTAGGAAGACGTAAATCGCGATCAATGTAAGGGCTAGTTGCTGATGTTTCAGTACCGGAAGTTTGTGTGTCTTGGCTTGGTTCACCTGCTACCATAATGTTTTCTGTATCTGCTGTGCCACCCGCCGTATTTGGATCTTGATCCATGGCTCTCCTTGCTTAAGCTTTATCTTATTGTAGCATAGTTTTCGGGAAAAATACAACCACTTTGCGCAGACTATGAGGTCGTGCTACAATGTTGTTATGGATAATTTTACAATTAAAGGCATAAAAGCTCGGCAAGTACTTGATAGCCGAGGAAATCCGACCGTAGAGGCGGATGTATTCTTATCAAATGGATCAGTAGGGCGCGCAATCGTACCGTCGGGAGCTTCGACCGGTACGGGTGAAGCTTTAGAGTTGCGCGATGGCGATGCTAGTCGTTATGGCGGCAAGGGCGTCTCAAAAGCCGTTTGGAACGTCAATCATGAAATTCACGACCTGCTGGTTGGTAATTCCGCCGATCAAGAGCGTGTTGATCAGTTGATGCTGGAACTAGATGGCACTGATAATAAAGAGCGGTTGGGAGCAAATGCAATTCTGGCGGTTTCGCTTGCAGTAGCGAAAGCGGCAGCAAAAGCACAAGGTTTACCGTTTTATCGTTATATCGCTGCGTTGGCAGGTACGACAAGTGAGATGTGCTTGCCGATGCCAATGATGAACGTTATGAATGGCGGTGCGCATGCAGATTGGTGTACAGATTTTCAGGAGTATATGATTATTCCAAAAGGTGCCGGGACGATGGAAGAAACGGTGCGAATGGGCGCTGAGGTTTTTCACGCTTTGAAGAAAGTTTTGAAGGAGCGGGGGTATCCTGTGACGGTGGGTGATGAAGGGGGTTATGGGCCAAAAGTACGTGAAGGCAATAACGAACCACTCGAATGCATCACAGCAGCGATTGGAGCAGCGGGGTATAAAGTAGGTCAAGACGTGGCGATGGCGATGGACGTTGCGGCTAGTGAATTCTGGAACAAAGATCACTACGAGCTAAAAACTGACGGATCGTGGAAGACTTCGGCCGACATGGTAAGTTGGTATGAATGGGTAACGGAAAATTATCCAGTGATTTCGATTGAAGATGGCCTAGACGAGTCTGATTGGGAAGGCTGGAAAGAATTAACTGCGGCCTTGGGTGACAAAATTCAGTTGGTTGGCGATGATCTGTTCGTGACTAATGTAAAATTACTAGAGCGCGGGATTAAGGAAAAGGCAGCAAATGCAATTCTGATTAAGCCAAATCAAATCGGCAGCGTTAGTGAAACGATCGCCGCAGTTATGATGGCAAAAAAAGCTGGGTATCGCACTGTTATGTCACACCGTTCGGGCGAGACAGAAGATACGAGTATTGCACATCTTGCGGTAGGTCTTGGTACAGGACAAATCAAGACGGGTTCGATGTCTAGATCTGAGAGGATCGCGAAATATAATGAGCTGATGAGAATTGCGGAGGCCGAGCCAAAGCTAAAGTTCAACCCAGAATTGATGGCTTAAGGTTAGTGGGTTGTAATAGTATGAAAAAGACCCGCTGCATGGGCGGGTCTTTGGCTACCTAGGTAGCGGGTGGTGCTTAGTCGATAGCGTCTACTAGTACTGGCTTTTCCGGTTGATATATGCCAGTGGCACGGCTGGAGTTACGAACCACAAGCGCATAGTCGTCGGCGCTCAATTCATCCTCCAAACGACGAAGCTCCTGATAGTAATAGTCTGGGCGTTCTGTCGGTTTAGTTTCTAAGTTGGCCATAGTTTTTTTAACTTCACGGCTCCACTGAACATCTTCGTCAAGAGCATCCAAACATTGTACACGCACAAGCTCTTCACTGCCAGTGGTAGGAACAGCCATTAGAACTACTGCGATAATCGCCATAGACGTTAACCCAACATTAATCACACGGCGCGGTACAGTAAAAATACTAGCAAGCTTCGTTTTCAACCTCTGAACTCGTAAATCTTCAATTCGATATACTAGCCCGAAATATCTTGCAACGCAATACGAAACGTGACGGACATATCTACGCCAGAATAACTTTTTCCATTTACTGTAGGCACTGAGAAGTTCATCCATATATTCTTTAACTTTCTGCGGGTCAGGGCTATCATCGCGATTCCAGTAGGGATTTTCCATGATGTAATTAAAATCATGCGTCACAACGACAGACGTTTTTATACAGTCAGAGAGTTGCCGGTAGATATCATTGCTAGAGAATGACACTTGATCCAAGCCAGGATGATTATGAACCATGGTGTCGGCCGCATGTCGTAGGGCTATATCTCTCCGCGGAATGCCACACTCGCAAGGCGATAGGCATGTTCCTTCCGTGATCTTATTGCCATCATTGTCAAAATAAGCTAAATACTCAAGCGGCTCATTGCGTATTGCTTCCATGATTATAGCTAAATCATTGCCATGGTTAGATGCAATAGCCTCGCCCAATGGTTCGGGCAAAGGATTGTTCTTGTCGAGCTGTTCAATCTCATTACATACTTTTACTACGCGTCTAAATAATACGCACAGACCGATTGTGTCTATCACATATGCCACAACGAAGTTTGTGCTGGTACTGGTTGGCGATACACCAATACTAATGGTTGCTACGACAAAGATAATCATTGTCGCTCCAGTAATTGCAAGCAGCCTCTTGAGTTGTTCCCGTTTTTGATTAATCTCATTTCTCATGATATTCCCTCCTATATTCTTGAGAAATCTAGCACCACAAATTCGTAATATACTTAAGGCTTTTGTACCTTGAGACATTAGAATATCGTGGTACAAACATTTGTTTTACCTTATGCTTTCATTGTAGCACAGATATCTATTTTTGTCAATATCTATGCCACACTTTAGTACTTTGCGTCACCCTACTGCACTTTCACACACCCGTCACCCAGCAGCTCTGCCAGCGGCTTTGTCAAATCATCAGTTACATCGACGCGGAATGGCAGCTTGAGTGGGTGCTTACCTTTTTCGTCTTTGAGTACCATGATAATTTCTTGGACTCCTGGGTTCAACTCGCATAATCTCCTTATCTCACTCAGTACCTCGACATTTTCAGCGTCTTGGATCAGGACATATAGCTTTTCGCCGCGAGTGTCTTTGGGCGGGGTGATTGGTGCGCGGGGCGCGTCATCGGCGGCGCTGGCAGCCGAGCCGTATCCGCTAGTTGCGCTGGCATTGCTTCCGTGGCCAGCGCCGCCGGCGTAGCCGCCCCGCGCACCGTATCCCCCGCCCCCACCGACGCTAGTCGCGCGACTCCGTCGCGTACTACGAGCGGGAGCATCTTTTGGGGCGGGCATCTTCTGCCCAGTTGCTTGATATTCTTCAAGCACCGTATCGGGAACAATTTCGACCGTATCGGCGATAATTTTCACTTCACTTGTAACATTGCCATCTTTATCTTTAGCATTTACCCGACCTACTACTTTGATAACATTGTCTTGCTCTAATTTGGCACCAACTTCTTCATAAAGATTTGGAAAAACTATAACTTCTTGCTCAGCAACTTTATTTTCAAGTTTAACGAAGGCCATGCGTGTACCACTCTTAGTCAAAATGGTACGAACAGCACTAATGATGCCACCAATAATTAGCTGCTTGTTGTCGTTCTCGGCTGTTACCAAATCGTAGCCATGAGTCTGCTCAGCAAAATACGTTTCGTAGCGATCGAGCGGATGGCTAGAAATATAAAGCCCCATCAGATCGCGTTCCCAGAGCAACTTCTCTTTCTCGGGATATTTTGTTGGTGCTGGTTTGATCTCGGGTTCTGGAACTACGCCGGCATCACCAAGGGCGCCAAAAAGATCGGTCTGGCCACTGGCTGCATCCTTTTGGCGTTTGGCACCATAGGCTTGAATATTCTCAAGATTGAATAGTAAATCGCTACGATCTCCAAAACTATCAAAAGCACCAGTTTTGATCGCAGCTTCCCAAGACTTTTTGTTAAACTTGGTCGAGCTGACGCGTGTTGCAAAATCGCAAACACTAGTAAATGGACCATTCTTATCACGTTCGGGAATGACAAACTCTTCGACTAGCGCCTTGCCCATGCTTTTAATTCCAGAGAGGCCAAAACGAATCTTCCCTTCTGTACCAACAATACCGAAATCACCATAGGACTCATTAATATCGGGGCCGAGAACTGGTATTCCCATGCGCTTGCATTCGGTAATTTCGATCGCGAGACGGTCGGTCCAGCGCATGTCGGCCGTCATTAGTGCTGCCATGAATGCATCGGGGTAGTGTGCTTTGAGATATGCCGTCCAGTACGCCACCAGCCCGTAACACGCAGCATGACTCTTGTTGAAACAATAGTTTGCAAAATCAAGTAGCTCGGTCCAGAATTGTTCGACAATCTCCTCGGTGGCACCACCGACTTTGATGGCGCCTTGGATGAATTCCGGTTTTACCTTGTTCATCAAATCAACTTTCTTTTTTCCGACCGCCTTACGCAGTGTGTCTGCTTGACCACCAGTAAAACCGCACCATTCACGCGAGATCTGCATGAACTGCTCTTGGTAAATCATAATACCATATGTATTTTTCAGAGAACTCTCAAGCCCAGGGTGCAAATATGTAATTGGCTCTTCGCCATGTTTGCGACGAATGAAGCTATCAATAAACTGCATCGGGCCAGGGCGATATAGTGCCACCATAGCGATGATATCCTCAAAACAGTTAGCTTTGAGGTCTTTGAGGTAGCGCTTCATGCCGGCAGATTCAAGCTGGAAGACTCCAGTCGTCTCTGCACGTTGCAAAAGTTCATAGGTCTTTGCATCATCGAGTGGTAAATGCACCAAATCGACATCATCGTGGTAAACTTTGCGAATCATCCGAAGGGCGTTATTAATCACACTGAGGTTACTGAGACCAAGGAAGTCCATTTTTAGTAAGCCCATCTCTTCAATCTGCCCCATCGGGAACTGTGCGGCGATTGGGCCTTTGGCGGAAACTTCAAGCGGAACGATTTTGTCGAGTTCGTCTGGAGCAATAATCACACCACAGGCATGGACGCCATGGTTGCGAATTGTACCTTCGAGGCGACTAGCAAAATCTAGCACTTCCTTGGAAATTGGATTAGTCTCGTATTCGTGTTTTAGGTCTGGGACATCTTTGATGGCATCATTGAGGTGGACATGGTGGCCTTGGACTGGATCTGGCACCAGCTTGGCGAGCCGATCGGCATCAGCATATGGCACTTCAAGCACGCGCGCAACATCACGTACGGCGTTTTTAGCCATCATTTTACCAAATGTGGCAATATTGGAGACACGACCACGTCCATACTTTTCGGCACAATACTCAATGACTTCATCACGTCTAGTGTCTTGGATGTCGGTATCAATATCTGGCATAGAGATACGATCTGGATTGAGAAAACGCTCGAAAAGTAGATCATATTTTAGGGGGTCTAGCTCTGTAATCCGAAGTGCATATGCCAAAATGCTTCCAGCCGCACTGCCACGTCCGGGGCCGAAGATAATGCGCTGGTTTTTCCCCCAGTTGATGAAATCTTGGACAATTAAGAAATAGCCGTTATAGCCCATCTTGTCGACGACTCCTAGTTCATAGTCGATGCGAGGCAGAATTTTCATTTTTTCAAGTGCGCGCTCTGGGGTCTGATCAGCCTCTTCGAGTAGCTTGCGGCACTCATCCACGCTAAGGTCTGCCGTGTCCTCAAGTTTGTAGCCACAATAGCGGTAAACCAGCCCTTGAAAAACTAGTTTGTCGAGATAAGTTTTGTCGGTCTCCCCTTCTGGAACGGGAAATTCAGGAATTAAGATTCGACCAAGGTGCAAATCAACATTGCAGCGATCGGCAATACGGCGCGAATTACGTACAGCTTCGGGAAAATCTTTACCCCAGCGTGCGATAATATCTTGTGGGGGGATAACGTGGAGCTCAAAATCTTTGAGGCTCATACGATTAGGATTAGACAGATTGGAGGCGGTACCGACACAAAGTAGCACTTCATGTGCGTCTTGGTCGGTATGATTGAGATAGTGTGCATCACAGGTCACAACCAGCGGCAGACCAGTCTTTTTAGAAATTTCTTGGAGCTTGAGATTAATTTCATTCTGCACATCCCAATGAGTCGGAGAGTCAGGATGACCATGATCTTGCATCTCAAGATAGAAACGGTCATGATAGATCTTGGAGTACCATTCGATCAGCTCGTTGGTCTTTTTGTCGTCATGCGCGCGAATAGCCTCGGAAATTTCGGAGCCAGCACAACCAGAAAGACAAATGATACCTTCATTAAACTTCTCCATGGTCTCGTGGTCGATGCGAGGTTTATAATATCGACCATTGATCTCAGCATCCGACATGAGATGGCAGAGATTCTCGAAACCCTTTTCGTTCATTGCTAGCAAGGTAATATGGAAGCGTTGCTTGTCATGTGCCGGATCATGGTCGGTACGTTTACGCGCCGCAACATAGGCTTCAAGACCCAAAACTGGCTTAATCCCAGCATCGTGACAAGTTTTATAAAGTTCGACGAGACCGCTCATTGTGCCGTGGTCGGTTACAGCAACTCCTTCCATACCTTGAGCTTTGACAAAATCAACCAACTCGGGAATCTTAGTCAAACCGTCGAGCAAAGAATAGTGGGTATGATTGTGTAGGTGAACAAAATCGCTTGGTTTTAGCGGTTCAGAATCTTTGGTTACCTCCGTCATAAACTAATTATAGCACGAAAACTAGTTAGTGGATATGGCTTGAGAGGCGGTTGTCTATCTCTTGACGTTCTTGGCGGCGCTTTTGACCTTGTTAGCTGCGGCTTTGACTTTTTCACCAGCCCGAACTGCTGCACGTGCCTCTTTCTCAGCAGCCTGCGCTGCGGCTTCAGCTTCTGCAGCGGCGGCGGCGCGAGCTGCATCCTCAGCCGCATAGCGACGTTCCTGATTTTCAACGACGCGATTCGCAAAAGTCTTGACGATGCCTCCTACTGAGGTCATACCCTTGACATTGTCAATAATATCGTCAGCTTTGGCAGCAATTCCCTGTCCAGTTTGGACAATTTTTTTCGCCTCTTCAGCCAAGAATATCAACTTGATAATCAATACGATTGCTGATATTAAGAAAATCAGCAAAGTAACTGATAATAATACTACTAAAATCCACTCTGCAACGTTCATTTTTACCTCCTATTAGTTTAATTATTGCGTGGCGATTGCTTTTTTGATGTCGTCTGCGTAATCTTCATGATCCATAGTGTATTGCAGTTGAGCTAAGGCATAACTCTTCGGGTCACCAGTAGTGAGCCACTTGCCTTGGGTCTTTTCGACAATTACATCGCCGTCTTCAACCATACGAGTAATTGCGTCAACTGTCCAAAGTTCATTATCTAGGCCAGTGTTCAACGGATCAAGATACTGAAAAACTTCTGGGGTCAAGAGATAACGACCATAGCTAGTGAGATTTGAAGGTGCATCTTCGATGTTGGGTTTTTCTACAATATCATGCAGTGTCATTTTAGCTTCATCAGCTAGACGAATAACGCCATATTTATTCAAAACTTCAGTAGGCATTTCTTGAGCAATGATGACGGCTTTGGCTTCAGGATGATGTTCGTAAGTCTCTATTAGAGTTTTGACGTCAGATGCGCCAAAAACAACATCATCCGAGTACAAAACAACGAAGGCTTCGTCTTCGTTGATGAACTTACGAGCGCTAGCGATTGGCGAACCATTGCCATAAGGGTAAGCTGGATCCTGCTCGATGACGGTGATTTTAGGCAGATTCATGAGGGCATTGATGGGAGCATAGCGGTCATCTTTGCCTTGCGAAGCGAGCTGTTTTTTGATTTTGATAGCGGCATTGTAAAAATAGTCTTCGTAGATCGGTTTGCCTTCAGCCGTAGCGACGATGATGATTTCTCTAATCCCTGCACTTACGCACTCTTCAACAACAAGCTGCATGATGGGCTTTGCTCCAATGGGTAACATGGCCTTGGGGATAGTTTTAGTAATCGGCAAGAAGCGACTCGCGCAGCCCGCATCGGTAATAATTGCTTTCGTAGGTTTACGATATTTCATAGTATAAAGCATCTCCTTGAGACTTTATTATAACATACGATGCTAATTTTATCTATCCGTTGACGTGTTTCGTCTCTTTAGCCTTACGTGCTGCTTCAGCACGCGCTAAACGATCTTCGCGTTGTTGTTCGCGATTATGCATGCTATAAATCAAGCTAGATACCCCCAGAATCATCATATAAGCCCCGAAAAAGCGCACAAAATCTACGTTGGCTAGATGACCAGAGTTAAAAATTACGATGCCAAATAGGAGGCCGCAGAGGCCGCAGAGGCACCAAATAAAGCGATCTGTTGGGTCAACTGTGGTGCGAAAACCGATGGCAAGCTCAAAAATACCGCGTAGCAGGGTATAGGCAGCGATGAGAACTAGATGCCAAGTCATACCCTCGTTAATGATGAATAGAAGTAAAACCCCAAAAATTGCATCAAAAACTGCTACTGCGGTCGAAACAGCCCAACCTTGACGGTTATAGCTACGATAGATTGAGTTGGCAAACTCAACAATAGCAAGCGCAAGTAGAAAAATCCCAATTACTGGCACAAGTCCAGCCGATGTAGAGTCAGATGTAAAGAGCGTCAAACAGCCAAAAAGCATGGCAATTGCTCCTTGGAAAATGAATACTAACCAATGACTATCAATATATTTACGCTTAATATGCGCCATATTACCTCCTAAACTTTAATTTAGTATAGCATAAATATAATTTTTATGGCAAAAATTCGAGCAAGGTTTGGAATGGCGGGCATGATATAATTTAGAAAAGGAGGAAAATGAAATTAACAAAATTTGATCACTCATGTATTGTCGTAGAGAAAGATGGACTAAAGATTGTTTGTGATCCCGTAGAATTCACGCATCATTTGCCAGAACTAGACAACGTGGTGGCGATCATTATCACTCACAGACACGGCGATCATTTACAGCCAGAAAAAATCAGTGCCATTCTTGACCGCAACCCAGAGGCGCAGATTTTGACCGTAGCAGATGCGGTAGAAGAGTTTAATCAAGCGACGGCAGTACAGGCGGGAGATAGTCTGGTATTGGGCGGGTTTCAGCTAGAATTCTTCAGTAAAGATCATGAGGCAATTGTTCCGGGCAAAACACCATGCGACAATATAGGAGTAGTAATTGATGGTATGATTGTGAATCCAGGCGATTCTTTCGACTTACCTGAAGACATAACAAGGCCCGAGGTAGTTTTAGTATCAAGTGCAGCCCCATGGTGCAAAATGAGCGAAAGTATGGCGTATATTGAACGAGCGCAGGCAAAAATTGTATTACCAGTGCATAATGCTGTATTGTCAGAGTTCGGTAATGGCGTTTATAATAATTGGCTCAGACAAGCCTGTGAGCCTGTTGGGAGTGAATTTGCCCCACTCGCTAGTGGTGAGAGTCTTGATTTATAGAAAAATACTCATGCTAAAATAGAAGAGTGGATTTTAAGTCCATGGGAGCGGCGAGTGGCTCCAGAGGTCAAGCTCCAGCTGCTCAATGCTCCGTACGAAAGATCGTGAAGTAACTCTCCCAGAATCTTGAGGTGATAACGGGAGATGAGAAGATCAGTTCTAGCTAAGGCTGGAACTGGGTGAAGTGACTTCTATTTGGTAGAGTTTACCCGCGGGTTGGACTTTTGTCCGTAGTGGGAACGTCAATCTTAATGACGGTAAAGCCTACGACGTCGGCCGCAATCTCTATGGCTGGTCGCGTGTTACTAAATCTGCTTCTGTTGCCTACAACTTAGGCGTGAATCCCACTGAGGTCTACCCGTCAAACAACAACAACCGTTGGAACGGTTTCCCCCTCCGCTGTAGGTTATGCCCGTGCGGCGTCGATCTTTCATAGACTTACTAGTGAGGCTCAAAGTTTAAACGTGGCGGATTTTCTTGCGCACATCTTCAATTAATTTCGTCAATGCGTAGCGCCCACGCTTCAAAACCAGATCATGCGCAGGAACGTATTTAAATTCCTCAACCCCAAAACCACGTTTGAACTGTGAGACTCCGTAAAAACGATGCCAAGTCTCGTCCTCACCAACAATACCCCAGAAGTTATAGCGTTTGATACCACGTTGACGAGCATCACGCATAGCCTCCATATGTAACAGGGGGGCGCCAGATAATTTAGTGCCGAGTTCGGAGCTAACGCCATAATGGTATGAAGCTTCATTACCGTAGAAAATCATAAAGTTCTGCGCTAGAGTTTCACCTTGATACTTTGCAGAATAAAGCACAGCTTCGTCGTGTTTAGCAAAAGCAGCAAATTGCTTAGTAAGAAAGTCCTCCGAAAAGGCGACAAAGCCATGGCGACCAGCGGTTTGTTTTTGAATTTCATAAAATTCGTGGATGGCTTTAGGGTCGGTGCTTTTTTCAACTGTAATTCCGTCTTTTGCGGCCTTACGTAATTTGCGACGTAAGCGCTGGCGCATGCCTTTTAGAATTTCCTCCTCGTCTTTTTCGAGGTCAAGAATGCCAGCAAACTCGACCGACAGATACATTGGCGCTGGCTTTGCTCCAAGACGACGCATTAATTCAAGGCTTTCATTGCTACGCTCAAGCTGTGGGCGTACGCGCACAAAGGTGCAATTATACTTGCGTCCTTGTTCTGCCATATCTTGAAAAATTACCTCAACAAGCGCCAGCTTGCCCCAATTAAGGATGGGTCCACCGGCAATTGCAAGATGACGACCGCGCTTGGCAGCTTCGACAACTCCCGCATAAGCGCCGATAATTTCACCACCATCACTTAAAACAACTCGCCTTACAACCTCATTGCCACGACTTCGGTGAAACTCATAAAAATCCCAAGATTGGAGAAAGTTCGCTTCTGGGTGACTAGTGATAAAATTATCCCACTCTGAACGGTTTTTGGCGTCGATTATCTTCATTTTTACTACCTCTCTATTGACTTTTTATAATATCTGTGATATAATGGAATTATAGGTGTCTTTTCTTTTTGCGGATCGTCTCAATAAGCCAGTTTACCCAGTACCGCATAGGTTTTATAATTATGTCTTGCGCTGGTAGATATTCGACGACCTCGCCACCAAAACCGGTCTTAAAAGTGGTAACTCCAGCGTAGCGGTGATGCTTGGCGGATTGCGGAGCGATACCCCAAAGGTTGTAGCGTTTGATCCCCAACGCTTTGAGGTCGCGTATGACTTGCCATTGCAAAGCATAAGCTCCAGGTAATTTATGGTTTAATCCAGTTGAAGCGGCTTCAAAATATTCCGCTTCGCTGCCGTCGATTAAGATTAGACCATAGGCCACCGCAATCCCTTCAGCAGTGCGGGCAACATACAGCCGAGCATTTTTACCAAAGGCTTCACGTTCAGCTAGTAAAGTTTTGAGATCTGGCGGGATAAAATGTTGGCGCATAGCGGTTTCGGTTTGAACGGTGTGAAATTCTTCAAAAAGCTCTTGGCTGTTGCCCCATGCAACTTTCAAACCAAGCTTGTTTGCACGACGAACTTCATAGCGAGTTTGCTTGCGCATAGCTTTTAATAGCTCATCTTCACTTTTTTCTAGATCAATTATTACGGTGTGTTCGGCATGGAGGTGCATGGGCGCTGGTTTTGTGCCGAGATTTTTCAGCCGCTCTGCGTTCTCTGTCTTTTGCCGCAACTGTGGGCGCAAACGCACGAAAACACATTGTTCCTGTTTGGCAGTCGCGCGGATTGTTTGGAATATTTGTTTGACCTGAGCCGTATTTTGCCAATCAACTAGTGGTCCACCAGGCACTTCAAGATAGCGACCACGTTTGGCATTTTTAACGATCATGAGACACCAAGTATCGTGGCTGATATCAATAATCGTCTTATGACCGACGAGTTGGTTCACCTTCTGCCAAGCTGGAGATTGAAGGAAATTCGCTTCTGGATACAGAGTACGAATTTTATGCCATTTATTCTCCATGAGTTCCCTTCTGCCACTGACGGACAACGTCTTTGATGGGCGCGATTCGCTCGGCATCATACCAGCTAGGATAATTAATGATTTCAGCGGCAACTTTGACGGTATTCGGACACTCGCTCGTAGGAAAATTTGCTTCGTCCGTGTAACGAGCGGGTGAGACTGGAGTATCATACCAGATTTCGTCAAGGTAGTAGCCCTTGAGACGCAGAACTCGCAGCAATTTGTCTCTTTCCTGAACACAAGCATACTCGCGGAGTGGCGTACTAGGCAGATTAGTGAGCTGCCTAGTGGCTAATTTTGCCTGCCAGTGAGTGAGTCGAGTCTCAAGATTTAACTCGGCGTCAGCAGACTTTTTAATCCAATGAAATTGTAGAAATGCCGCAGTAAAAACTTTACCTAAGCCAATATGATAGCCACCACGAATAATAGCTCCTAGAATTGGATACCATCTTTCGCGCCAACGATCACTCCAATGTGGGAGCTGCGTTGGTTGCTGCGGATCAATCTTAGCCTTGCTTTTTAGAACAAGGGCACCACCAGCCATAGTATCAATGGCTTTACCTTTCCCGAAACTGAGCGCTACGGCGACTCCAACAGTGCCGATCTCGCGACCATCAGGGTAAAATCTCCCAGCACAGTGGGCAAGATCTTCGACGATTTTCAGATCGTGCTGATGAGCAACCTTCTCGAGTTTTTCCATATCAAGCGGTAACCCAAGAGTATTTTGCGCTACGATTGTACTTACATTATAGCAAACTTTTAGTGTTTTGTCAAGAGCTTCCCAGTCATATTGTAACGTATTAGGGTCAATGTCAACAAAAATTGGCACACAGCCAGCGGCGCGAACAGCACGAACGACTGCGATGCAGGTCAAGCCAGGTACTACTACGCCGCTTCCCTCTGGAGCAATGGCTTGAAGGGCTGCCGTAAGTGCGGAGCGACCTGTGTGATAGAGAAAAACTTTGTCTGTTTTTGCGTTGTAACGCTGAGCAAGTTGCTGTTTAAGAACCCAGGAATCGTGTTTGTTACCCCAAGCAAAAAGGTGGCCCAGTGCCTGCCCAAAATGATAATTGGACGCTTGGCCAAGAAAGATCATGATTCGCCTTTCGCTGTAGCTTTGGTTTTTAATTTGGCTTTGCGACGAGGTTTGTTTTCTGTAACATCAGCACTGGAAATAATACCCGTCGGAACTACTGGTTCAAGCTCGACAAAGGACACATCTTCTGGTATGGTAAGGGCTTTTGGTTCAGCAGCCTTAGAAGTTTTAGATGTATCGGCCTTAGAATGATGCGCTTTAAGATCTCCTTTTTTGAAGGCCAGCGCAGCTGAAATCTTGGCAGCGTTGGTAACTTTTTTGGGTTTGTGCGTGACCTTGGCTTGATACTTAACGGCGGCCCCCTCAGCATCGCTCACGACTAAACCCTCGGTCGGGCTGCCTTCTTTACGCAGAGTAAGCTTAGTAGGAACGTCTGGCGCAACAGAGTTGGGCTCGCTACTTGCCTTAAGGGTTGGTTTTTCTGCACGTTTAATGGCCAAGGCGGCCGAAACTTTAGCGGTATCGGCGACCACATTTTCTTTGGCAAGATTGACTTTAGGAGGATGCTTAAGTACGCCTAGGATTGCTTTGGCGAGATCAGCGGGATGAGAAATATGTGGCGCATGTGTCCATTCTGGATAAATTTCTAAAGTATTTTGTGGAATTTTGGCGTGCATCACTTCGGCTTGGCGTGGAGGCGTTACGACGTCGGCTTCGCCCCAAAGAATCGAAGTAGGAGTGGTGACTTTCGTCAGATCAAGTTTTTTGTCTGATTCAAGCATATTGGCCAAAGTTTCTTTCATATTTTGCGGAGCTTTAGCGTAGTCAGTAGCACCAGTGAGCTTGTGCCAGACTTTGGTGAGACCGGGTACTTTCTTGAGAAAACTCAGCTTTTTAGAGAGATTACGAGCAACATCGCGTTTTGACGAAGCTTCGTAAACTCCAGCAGCATCAAGCAAAATTAGCTGTTTAAGTTTATCAGGTTGCTCACTACATAAGTTCAATAAGATTCGACCGCCATTACTATGACCAAGTGCGATAGCGCCATCAGGAATATTGCGATCCGCCCATTTGACGTATTCTTCGATGGTCCAAACTTTCTTTGAGGAAGTCGTGAGGCCTGGGACATGTAACATTTCAACCTCAACACCCTTTTTCTCTAGTAAACCGAGAGTTTTTTCCCAAGGAGCAACCGTATAAGTCCAGCCATGAATGATGTATAATTTCGTTTTGCTCATTTTAGACCCCACTTCTCACGACGCTTAATAGCGGCTTTTTCGCGACGAGGAAGTTTGGCAGCATCTTCGGGATTTTCTAATAATTGTTCGATAATCCACTCAAGATATTGACTTCCTTTGAAGATTAAGGTTTCGTCACCACTGGTGTTCTCTTCAATAAATTTTAGTGCTTTATGAGGATCGAGCGTTGTGCGAGTTTCTACGCCGAGTTCACGAAGACGAGGCGCAGTATATTCTTTAGTGCGGCGACCAACTAGTATGACCATTTCGGGATTCGCTTCAGCAATTAAATTGGCTAGTTTGTGATGCTCTTCACTTTCGAGCGATCCTTGGTCGACGATGTCGCCGATGATCAGCCACTTGTGCCCAGTGTGGAGATTTTTAACCATCTCAAGCATGCTGGCCATGCTAATAAGGTGGGCGTTATAACTACTATCGATAATTTTGAGGCCATTTTTACCGGCGAAATAGGAACTGCGACCAGGGGGGACTGGCATATTAGAAAAATCTGTCTTGAGCGGAACTTTGAGGTAGTTGGCTAGACTTTCAAGCATTAAAAGCTGAATTGCGATATCTTTGGGCTGAGGCTGAGCGAAGTGAAACGATGCTGTCTCGAAGACGAAGTCGGTGCGCATAGGATAAACATTGTAACGTTTTAGTTGGCTCCGACTGACCGCAACTACGTCGGCCTTAATTCCTTCAGTTGATCGCCGCATCAAATCGTTATCAGCGTCAATATAGACTCGGCTGGTCGTATTCTGGGGCAAAGTTGCAAATTCATGAGCAATAGCCTGCGCTAGATCTGGGAATTTACCATCTTTGACAGCCTGTTCAAACTGGACGGCGTGTGAAAGACCGAGTGAAACCCAGAGCGTGACTTCTGGCTTTAGCCAAGTCGCAAGGAACTCAGTCTCGCGTGGGCGTTCGCCGTCAATTTCTACGACGTAAAATTCGCCACTGCGCTTATAGTAAATGGAGCGGAACGGAGCTTGAAAAATTAACTTCAACCAGCGCCATTTTGAGCCACGAATACCGTCCATCCCTAAGAGGTCAAAGGCAATCCCGAAAGCGGAATTAGCGTCGTGAGAGTAGTGCGCTTTCTCGCCTAGCTCAAACTCAATCAAATGTAGCATTGTAGTCTTGCCTGCAGAACCAGTAATAGCAATAACGCGCGGGTTCCAGCGTTTGAGGGCAAAATTGGCAAAAAAACGAAAATAGCCGGCGGCTACGAAATAAAAGCGCTTCTTGAGACGCATTACCATTGTCATAGTACGATTATAGCACAAAACCTGCCTCGCACATTACATTGTATTTCCGGGGTCAGATTTTTTGCCAATACGTAACATTTTGTGCTATAATATAGGCATGAAAGGTTATCGGGAGTGGGGATTCTTGAGCGTTGCGGTTGCGTTGTCGGTTTTTGTGGCCAGAGTGGCAATCTGGCAGTATTTTGACATCCCAAGCCAGGGCGAGGTGAGCGTCGCCCCTGATAGCCCGATAAGTACCCCCCCTGTGACGATGATTACTGCGCCGGCGACGCAATCGCGATTGAGCGTCCAATAGAAGCCGCTGAGGTCTTCGCAAAAGCAATTTCCGAGACCTATAAACAGCCTGTGCGTCGTAACTTGAACGATTTGATAAATTTGCGATCCGTAGTTGACCGCTGGACGACGAGTTATAGTGCGAGTTTTTCAGAGGCGGCAGTCGAGGTTTTTGATGTAGACTATAATGCCGTAGTGGCGAGTTACCGGGCGGACGCTGTTATGTATCCGCGGTCGCTCTATAAATTGTTCTACGTTTACGACGCTTATGCACAAATTGATGCGGGCGTAGATAATCCAGATCAGGAATATCTTAACAAGCAATCGCTCGGGTACTGCCTAGACATTATCATACGTTATTCGGATAACCCCTGCGCAGAGAAGATGGTAGACAATGACCCGCCGCGGTTAGCGCGTGTGGGACAGCTTATCGGTCGATTGGGCCTAACAAGTACGCAGGCTGATGGCTTAAAAACTTCGGCACATGATGTCTCCTTGTTACTACAATATTATTATCGCCATCCGGAATGGTCAGCAAATTCGTGGCAAAAGTTTCGTTCGTCGGCACTCGGGCAGTCTTGGACCTACCGCAAGGGGTTGCCAAGTGGTTTTATGAGGGCGACAGTTTATGATAAAACCGGATTTGGCTATGGGTCGGGTGGAGTTAATGTTTATAATGATGCCGCGATGGTAGAGTTTCCTAATGGTGCTGGCGGCGTACGTAGATACATTGTAGTTGTAATGACGATAAACCCCTCATCGTATACGATTTTGACGCGATTAGGGGAAATGTTGGAACGAGAAATATTATACGGTAGCGCTGGTTGAATATCTCGGTCGATTGGATATTCAAAAAGTAAAAAATCCGCGCTAGGCACGGATTTTTATAGAATTCTAGCTGCTAGAGCATCTTAATTTCAGCGTCAACGCCAGCTGGAAGCGAAAGATTCTGTAAGGAATCAATGGTTTTTGGCGTGGCGTTAGAAACGTCAATTAAGCGCTTGTGAACCTTCATTTCGAAAGCTTCACCACCAGTCTTGTAGACGTGTGGAGATTTTACAACGGTAAAAGTACTGCGCTTGGTTGGCAAAGGCACTGGACCAGAAACGGTCGCGCCAGTGCGGATCGCGGTATCGACAATTTGCTTTGCGCTTTGATCAATTACGCGATGATCGTACGCCTTAAGACGAATACGAATCTTAAGACCTTCGTTTTTCTTGGCTTCAGCCATGATTTCCTTTCTTCGCTCTATAACCTCAGATAATCTCTAGACGGATCGTCAGTGAGTTTTTAGAGCAATATTTATAGCTTATACTTCCATTGTATCACACCTTGACGAAAAAGTCAATATACGCGACATGAAAATGCCCCGCCGATAAAACTGACGGGGCGAAAATATGGGAGAAGAAATTAAGGCTGAGACTAAGAATGCAGCACTTCCTGGACAGCTTGGTGTATGCTATCTAAGCGCTTTTGCTCGTAGGCATGCATCTCGATCTGGTCATCAGTCTCACCGCTGCAGGGCTGTTTTTTATATGCCCCGATGATTTTGTAAATTTCGTTGATGGTTGCGCTCGGCAATGTGCTTTTACTGACGTACTTAACGATAGTATCAGCAAAACCCTCCGAATCGCTGAGAGCTGCATAATGCTCGTACAGATTTCTAATTTTGCTGGCGACGCTCGCAAAATTAGAAACTCCAGCTGGAGTTTGACTGATTACCTTTTTAGCCTGAGCACGCTGCTTACTGTTATCCTGTTTCTTCCTGGCCTGGTTATATCTTTGTAATGTACTTCCCATAAGAGTACCCCCTTAAAAATATTTGCCGTGTCTTGGAGACCCTCGGCTTGTAAGTATTTTATCATACTCTTACCACATCGTCAATCATGACGTCTTCCCTCACAACCTTTGCAACAAAATAAGGTAAGTTCTATACTTAGATTTATCACTACACAAATAAAAGGAGAACTTACCTTATGGCCTATTGTACCACCAAAAACATAGCACAGACTAGAGGCAGAGCAATGCGTATGCTCATTTTGGATGAGCAACCTATACAAAAAGTAGCAGATAAGTATGGAGTTCATCGCATTACGATTTGGAGATGGAAGCAGAAATGGATAGAGCAGAATAAACATATCGTTCTACACAATGCTGTGCGCCATAAGAGTGCAAGTACATCTACATTCCGGTATAATGCTTGCATATGGAATATACCGACTAAGCCCGCCATACCACTTCATCCACGCCATCTATCTGATGACTTAGTGTAACTGGTATTGGACGCAAGAGACCAACTGCAGCGTTGCGCTGAAGTGGTATGGCATCACATCAACCATGTGCTTGGAATCAAGATTAGTCTTTCTAGTGTTGATCGCATCTTACAGCGTTATGGTAGATGCTTGAAGCATAGAAAGAAGCGTCAGAAATACAAAGGTATTAGACGTCCAGACATACGAATGGCTGGTGATCTAGTAGAGATTGATACGATTCACCTATATAATCCAATCTCCAAGACTAAACGTTATATCTACACCGTTATCGATGTATATAGTCGCATGGCTTATGCCAAAGCTTACGATGAGATACGACCAGGCTTAGCTCTCAGAACTATCCTTGAGGCGCAGAATTATATGGGTATTAGGTTCAAGACAGTACAAAGCGATAATGGCTCGGGATTCTCTTCATACTTTGAGGATAGACTAACATCACAAGGTATATCCATACGGCATACTAGACTAGGACGTCCCAACGACAATGCCCACATCGAGAGGTTTAACCGGACACTGCAAGAAGAATGTACTGGTAGCTATTTTGTCCGTAGCGTGAGTTTAGCTACGCTAAACTCACGCATCAACAAATACCTTGACTACTACAACTACCAACGTATACACTTAGGAATAAGTTATAGGACTCCTGCAGAAATGTTGCAAAGGTGGTGAGGGATGTATGTCATGATACAGCGTAAAAGCTTTTGTCCGTAGTGGGTATGTCATTATGCATGATGGGCAAGCTTGGCCTCTGGGGCAACGTAGTTATAGTCGTTCGCGTACAGTAGAATCGTTTGAGAATGCATATCTTTTACTTTCTGATCCTACAATGATAAGGTCAGCTGATAGGTGGTATCGCTATGGTGGTTTCCCTCCCTCCGCTGCCTCTACCTAGGTAGTGTTTGATGAAGGAAAGAGTATGTGTCTCCAACATCATCTCCCCACCCTTAGCTTTTGTCCGTAGTGGGAGTATCAGTGCTAGTGACGGTAAGGTTTACCATGCTGGTCACACTCTCTATGATTGGTCGCACGTTTCTAACTCTACTATGGACGCTTATAATCTGTACATATATCCTACGGATGTTTATACATCAAACATTGTCAACCGTTACTACGGCTTCCCCCTCCGTTGCCTCTGCATTCTAGACTATTTGAGAAAAATAAGAGTTCAATACTATCACTTCCGAGAATGCAGCTGAGGGGGAAAGCATCCCGACGTTCGCGGTTGTTTGATGGATTGACGTCTGTAGGGTAGATGCCCAGATCATAGGCACCAGCGGTAGATGTAGAAACACGTGACCAGCGGTAACCGTACTGGCCGACAACGTTAGCAGTGCCACCGGCGAGATTTATCCACCCACTACGGACAAAAGCTAAGGGTAGGGAGATGATGTTGGAGGTAGTAGCTATTCTTCAAGAAGAGAGATAATCTGAGCACCATACCTCTCGAGATCCGTTTTGACATCTGGACGGCTAAGCCATGCAAAATCTTTAGTGTGTGCAACATAACCTACTTTCTTACGAAGTACGCGATCAGTCGGACGTCGACCTTCTGTAGTTCCCTGACCTTGATTGTACTCATATTCTTCTAAGACAAAAATATCGCCTGGTTCACACTCAAAATCATTCACGCGATATTCAAATGTTTTTCGTCCACTGGCAATTTCGTCAAAATATTCTTTGCTTAGTTTTTTATGAATTTCACGCATATTAAGAATAGTGTAACATGATGTGGTGACGAAGTAGAAAATCTATCATTGACTTTTATTATAATATGTAGTATAAAATAAAGAGATGGTTTGCATAATGCTAGCGTGCAAACTGTTTTGTTCCTTGAAGAAAACAGCAATAGTAAGGAGGGATACTATTTATGAAACAGATTCTAACCCCAAGTAGAGCTACGGAGATGATCGATAACGGAAAATTTGGACGAGAATTATCATTGATGCTAGCGAAAGCTGGGAAATTTGGGCTTAAGGTATACTACGATAGTAGTACTGAAGTTTTTGAGCTGGTACATCAGAAAACTAGGATGAGCTCTGGAGATGTGAAGGCGAGCAGAGCTACCGCCTACGCGGCAATGCGCGTACTTGATGTACTACTTAAGGCAGCAGCTGCGAGTGAAGGCACTCAGGGAAAGAGTGTTGAAGCGCTCAGAAAAAGGGCAGTGGCGATAGGGAATAATTTGCGCCCTGATGGCGATAATACGATGCTCTATATCCGAAATCGCCGCGATCATGGCGGGCATACCTATTTAGCTGGGAATGCACTAGATAAGACACATCCACACAGTAATAATAGTTGGAAATTTAAGCTACCGCAGGAGTTGGATCTTTTAACGCAGTTTATAGAACATGACGTAGGCCTATATAAAGAGTGGCATTTAGAAATGCCGAACGCTGTGTAACTGATGAACTATTGCCCTACAAGTTCGCTACTAGCAAAAATCCCCCCAATATGGGGGGATTTTTTAATGGGACTGAGTTGTTATTTAATGATGCTAGTAACAACACCAGAACCAACAGTCTTACCACCTTCGCGGATAGCGAAGCGGTCATTGTTGTTCATAGCGATTGGCGCGAGCAACTTGACCTTGAAGGTGACCGTGTCGCCAGGCATAACGATTTCTTTGTCTGCTGGAAGTTCAACTTCACCAGTAACGTCGGTGGTGCGGAAGTAGAACTGTGGTTTGTAGCCCTTGGAGAATGGAGTGTGGCGGCCACCTTCCTCTTTCTTCAAGATGTAAACCTGAGCCTCGAACTCGGTGTGTGGAGTAATGCTACCTGGAGCAGCGATAACCTGACCGCGTTCGATTTGGTCACGCTCAATACCGCGGAGCAACAAACCAGCGTTGTCGCCAGCTTGACCCTGGTCGAGAGTCTTGTGGAAAGCCTCGATACCAGTGACAACTGATTTTTGTGTATCTTTAAGACCAACAATTTCAACTTCGTCGTTCAATTTAACAACACCTTGTTCAATACGACCAGTGGCAACTGTACCACGACCCTTAATTGAGAAGACGTCCTCAACTGGCATCAAGAATGGCTTATCAAGATCGTGTTCTGGAACCTCAAAGTAGTCATCCATAGCCTTGACGAGTTCCATAATGGCATCTTCGTTAGCGGCATCACCTTCAAGAGCCATAGTAGCAGAACCCTTGATGATTGGAGTGTTATCGCCATCGTAACCATATTTATTCAACAATTCGCGAATATCCATCTCAACAAGTTCGACCAATTCTGGGTCAGCAAGATCCATTTTGTTCAAGAAAACGATAATTTTTGGAACGTTCACTTGGTGAGCCAAAAGCACGTGCTCTTTAGTTTGTGGCAAAGCACCATCGTTGGCAGCAACAACAAGAATAGCACCATCAACCTGAGCAGCACCGGTAATCATGTTCTTGATGTAGTCGGCGTGGCCTGGCATGTCAACGTGAGCGTAGTGGCGGCCTTCAGATTCGTACTCTTGGTGAGAGGTGGCAATCGTGATACCACGAGCCTTCTCTTCTGGAGCATTATCGATTTGGTCGTAAGCGACAGCTTTGTTAACATCCGATGGGAGTTTCTTCGCGAGTACGTTTGTAATCGCAGCCGTCAAGGTAGTTTTACCATGGTCAACGTGGCCCATCGTACCGACGTTGATATGTGGCTTGGAACGGTCAAATTCTGCCATTCTTTCTCCTTTTAATTATTATCTTGTCAGAGCGCTAATATCAACCAGCTCCAACTCTACTCTTATATAATATATGATTATTTAGGGATTGTAAAGAAGAAAATAACGCCAATCCCCGCATCGACATGCGGGGAAGCAACTTTACTTTTGCCGGAAAGACAATACCGTCTTAAGAAAGGCAAGTGGATGCTTATGAATTTGCTCAGCAAGATGTTGTGTGCCACGGTCTTTAAGTTGTTCGTCATGGCGGCATGGCTCGGCGATGCGATAATTGAGATACATAAATTCAGTGACGCATTCGCCATACTCATGAACGGCTTGCGACAGCCATAAGAAGGCGGACGTGATGGCAATCTCGACATCCTCTACTTCTGACGAATCGAAATCAGCTTTCGTCCTTTCAGTAGCAAGAGCAATATCCTCCTTCGTGAGGTGCAGCTGCTCACTAAAGACTAAAAATGGGCCACTTGGCGCAAACTTATATGCCGTCCGATTGAAGGCGTTGCGAATTATGTGTTCGGCAACAGCAAGATATTCTTCATGACTGCTCTTTAACCTAGGAACCGAGATAAGCATCAGACTAAACAACTTTTCGGCTGTTTCGCGCATATTAGCTTGTTCCATTTCTCGGCAGACTTCTTGACGTGTTAACATATAATTTCCCCCTATCTAAAACTTTTTTTGAGCACCGTTAGCTTGAACTATTGACTAGTTTCTCCATCCTTTCGATAAAGTAAAATTCATAAGTCACTTAAGGTTCAAGCGAAAGCACGGTTTTTGCCGGTAATAGCAAAACACCTCTGTACAGAGGTAAATTCAGCACCACCGTACATGTTCACGTTATGTTTCCATTGTATCATGCTTTAGTAGAAATGTCAATAGTAAAACCATGTTATCCTGGGTAAATCTGTTGATGACCCCATCCAAACGATAAAAAAGAGTAGCGTCCTGGACATTCCAGTTCAAGACCTACTCTTAATGTTTTTATTGTAGCATATCATTTATAAATGCAAGCAGCTTGTATGCCTGAGATTGTGGCTCCACTATCAGCATAATCAATTCCCTGCTTGATACATTGCATGATTTTTGGTAAAAACGGGATTACATTGTTCGGCAACTCATCGAGCCTAAACCAACGTAAATCGCCCGATTTGTCAGGTTCGCAAACCTTGGGCGTTTGATTGTTCGGCAATTCAGCTGTAAAAATGGCTTTGATATAATTTGCTTCTGGCTCATGATAAAGCAGTGCAAACTTAAGGTCTTGAGGCTGAAGAATTATACCAATTTCTTCTAAGGTCTCGCGAATAGCACATTCCTCTAGGGTTTCGCCGGGTTCAAGATGCCCACTGGCGCTTGCGTCATATTTCCCATCCATGTAACCGGTGTTTTTACGAATATGCAATAAGATTTCCCGTTCGCTGTCTGCTCCGCGCATAAGTAAAACATAGGCGCAGCCAAATGATTGATACCTCACCGTTTTTTCACCTTATTGGCTTCTTGTATCTCCGTAATCTGGTCGCGGAGCATGGCGGCTTTCTCAAAATCGAGATTGGCGGCGGCGAGCTGCATTTGGCTTTGCAATTCTTTGATTAGGCTGGGTAGTTCCTCTTTTGGTACGCGCTTGAGATCGAGATGGGCGACTTCCTCCTTTTCGGGGATGATAGCACGAAGACCAGCGCCAATCTCTTTCTTGACCGAATGCGGCGTAATGTTGTGCTCGACATTGTACTGATGTTGGATCTCGCGGCGACGATTCGTCTCGGAGATTGCTTTTTCCATGCTTTCGGTGATATGATCGGCGTACATAATGACGTGACCGTTTTCGTGACGGGCGGCGCGACCAATAGTCTGAATTAAAGCGCTTTCGCTACGCAAGAAACCTTCCTTGTCAGCATCAAGAATCGCAACTAGCGACACTTCGGGCAAGTCTAGCCCCTCGCGCAGGAGGTTGATCCCAACCAACACATCATAGACCCCAGCACGCAGGTCGCGCAGAATGTCGCCGCGTTCTAGAGTATCAATATCAGAATGAATATATGCCACCTTAATATCGCGTTCCTTGAGGTAGTCGGTTAAATCCTCTGCCATACGCTTGGTTAAGGTCGTGACGAGTGTACGTTGACCTTTAGCGATGCGTTTATCAATTTCCGTCATGAGATCATCAATCTGCCCCTCAGAGCCACGAACTTCGATCTCTGGATCTAGCAACCCAGTGGGGCGAATCACCTGCTGAGCGGGTTCGGGCGAATTTTCTAGTTCGTATTGCCCTGGAGTGGCGGACACATAAATAGCTTGATTGACGCGTTTTTCAAACTCGCCAAAGGTCAATGGACGATTATCAAGCGCACTTGGAAGACGAAAACCATATTCAACTAAAGTCATTTTGCGTGCATGGTCGCCGTTGTACATACCTCGAACTTGCGGTAAAGTCATGTGGCTTTCGTCTACAAGCAAAAGAAAATCTTTCGGGAAAAAGTCGATCAGGGTTGCTGGTGGTTGCCCAGCTTTGCGACCATCAAGATGGCGAGAGTAATTTTCGATTCCTTTAACAAAGCCGGTTTCTTTTAGCATCTCTAGATCATACTTCGTGCGCTGACTGAGGCGTTGAGCCTCAAGGAATTTGTCATGCTTTTCAAAATATTTGAGGCGTTCATCAAATTCGGTCTGAATAGTAGTCAAGGCGCGGTCAAGCTGATCTTTGGGTGTTGCGTAGTGAGTGTTTGGGAAGATATGAATGCAGTCGGGTTTTTCACGAGTCTCTGCGGTTAGCGGATCGATGATACGGACGCTTTCAAGCGTGTCAAACCCAAATTCAAAGCGGTAAGCCCATTCCCCACTCGCGGGGAAAAGATCAACCGTATCGCCCATGACGCGGAAATTGCCGCGTTCAAAAGCTAAGTCATTACGATGATATTGCATGGCGACAAGATAGATGAGGAAATTTTGCTGGGATAGCTGTTGATTTGATAATCCGCCATCCACTGCTTCCGGAGAATCATTCGTAATAGCTTGCAGTGCAGCCTCGGTCAACTCAGATTTCATTATTTGTTGCTCGCCTTTGGCAAGAAAATTCTCCGTCAAAGTACCAGCGATGCGCCATTGACCGTTGATTTTAACTAGCGGTAGAGACATTTCGGTGTAATGGTCAGGCGAGCCAATACCATAGATACAAGAGACTGAGGCCACCACAATAGTGTCTGGGCGAGTCAAGAGCGCAACAGTCGCGGCATGACGGAGGCGATCGATTTCGTCGTTGATAGCAGAGTCTTTTTCAATGTAAGTATCCGTGCTAGCGATATAAGCTTCGGGTTGATAATAATCAAAGTATGAAACAAAATAATGCACTTCGTTTTTGGGGAAAAATTCACGGAACTCAGCATAGAGTTGGGCGGCAAGGGTTTTGTTGTGGGCGAGAATTAAGGTCGGCTTCTGGGCGTTTTGGATAATATTGGCCATGGTAAAAGTCTTGCCAGAGCCAGTAACGCCGAGCAGTGTCTGTTCACGTACGCCAGCTTTTAAGCCATTAGAGAGCTGCTTGATGGCGAAAGGTTGATCGCCAGTCGGCTGATATTTAGAAACAAGTTCAAATTTAGGCATATGATTATATTGTAGCACAAAGTAAAAAGGACGCCCCAAGCTGGAGCGCCTTTTAAAGTGCGGAGGTTTAATCGTCTGGGAAGGTGCCGAAGAAGAAAAATACAGTATAAACCTCATCTGGCGCAACTGAACCGATTGAGTCAAGCGTAATAATATGGCTCGTTGTTCCCTCCATCGTGGCTGACATCGGTTTAGTCCAGTACTGCTTACCGGAGCCGTCGCTAATCACGACATTTCCGTCACCATCTGCACTGGAGGGTAACTTAGTGATGAGGCACTCCTGGCTCTTGACGCCAATCTGATCAACGATCAGCCCAGGGTTTTCCCCACCCCAACTAAGCGTAGCGCTAACCTGGTTTTTGTCTTCCGGCTTAATTGTCTCTGGATGGGCTATAGTCAAGGCCAACCCAGACTGCTCTTTGTCGGACGTATTATGGATACGGATGGCAAGCATATAGACACCTTTCGCCTTCAATTTAAATTCCCCCTCGAAGGGATCTGGAAGCTGAATCTCTGTGTCCGACTCCGAAGCGTCGCCGATGCGTAAAAAATCGGCTTCGTTGCCCCAACCTTCAGCGTCCTCTAATGTGTTGAAAGGTGAATCCTTGGTTTTCGAAATGGAAGACAGGGATTCCGTGGATGGATCGGTTGGCCCGGCTGACGTGCAACCAAAGAGCGTAGTCGCCATGCCTAAGACAATAACTATAATTGCGGTATTACGCGTTGACCGCAAAATTTGAGTTACTTTTTTCATAAGTAACACCTCCTTTTTGAATTTGCGAGCTAATTTTGTACTGAATATGCTAAAAACAGCCCCCATACTTCTATTTTATCACAGATTATGTTTTTTGTCAATAGAGGGACACTTAAACTATTGCTCAAGTGGCAATCAGAGCTTGAAACTCAGTTTCGCCAATGATGGGAATGCCGAGCGCTGCGGCTTTTTCAGTCTTACTCTTACCAGGCTTTTCGCCAACAATTAAGGCAGTGGTGTTTTTCGTAACGCCGCTCGTCACAGTCGCGCCCAAAGCGCGCAACTTGTCTTCGGCGGCTTCTCGACCCATCCCTTCTAGAGTACCACTAATGATATAGCTTTTTCCTACTAGTGGTAGGTTGCTAAGGTCTTTGTAAACTGGCTGTACGCCTAAAGTTTTAAGTTCGTCGAGTAGCTTGAGATTATCTTCGTCTGCAAACCAAGCCAGAATTGATTCTGTAACAATCTGACCGACATCGGGAAGTTTTTGCAATTCTTCTTCGGTAGCGATTTGAAGTTTTTCGATACTGCCGAAGGCTTGTGCGAGCGTAGATGCAGTCTGAGCGCCGACATGACGAATGCCAAGGGCAGTAATAAACTTTGCAAGTGGCGGGGTCTTAGATGCAGTAATTGAAGAGACGAGCTTTTTGGCCGACAACTTAGCAAAACGACCAAGCCGAGCGACTTGAGGAGCCTCAAGACGATAGAGGTCAGCGATACTTTTGACTAGTCCAGAGTCTACTAACAGCTCGACGTTTTTCTCGCCAAGGCCATCAATGCCAAGTGCGGATTTTGAAGCGTAATATTCTAGTGCGCGCTTGAGAATAAAATCGGAATTTTCGCCTTTGACGCGATAGACTACTTCCCCCTCGGGGCGCTCAAATTCAAGTTCGGGATATTGAGTCTTGAGAGCTTCTTGATAGTCGAAGGGTTTGGTGTTTTCTGGGCGAAGACTTACGAGAACTTCTTTGATCTGGGGGATGATGTCGCCAGCTTTGTAAATAATTACCGTATCGCCGACACGTACATCGAGGCGTTTGATCTCATCGGCGTTGTGAAGGCTAGCATGACGTACCGTGCTGCCAGCAACGACGACGGGGTCGAGAATGGCAACTGGGGTGGCGGCGCCGGTGCGTCCGATGCTGATCACAATATCACGGACACAAGTTGTACTTTCCTCCGCCGGAAATTTGAACGCAACGGCGCCGCGCGGCGTCTTGCCGACGATACCAAGCTTTGCGTAGACCGCGCGATCGTTGACCTTGATAACCATTCCGTCAGTATTAAAAGGCAAGGTTTGACGATAGTCGGCAAGACGCTCAATTTCTTTCAGAACATCGGAGATGTTCTGAAACACTTGGTCTTCACCGCTTGTACGAAAACCAAGCTCGCGGAGTTTGGCGTAGGCAGCCGCGTGTGTTGGTAAATCGGGTTCGACGAGATCGTATGCCATAAATTTGAGCCGCCGCCGCGCGGCAACGCGCGGATCTAGTTGGCGAATGCTGCCGGCGGCGAGATTGCGCGGATTGGCGAAAGGCTTTTCGCCAATCTTCCGCTGACGAGCGTTTAGCTCGTCAAAATCTTTTTTTAAGATTACAATCTCGCCGCGCACTTCAACATGTCCTGGCTCATCAATGCGAAGTGGCACATTTTCAATGGTACGAACATTCATTGTCACGTCCTCCCCAACCAAGCCATCACCACGCGTTACAGCACGTTCAAGTAGACCATCCTGATAGTGTAAAGCGCAGGCTAGGCCATCCATCTTGATGTCAGTGAAGTATTCTTTGATTCTACCATCAGTAGTAATTCCCTGCTCAAGCATTAGTTTTTCATCGGCGCGGACCCAATCCCTAATTTCTGCTTCAGAAAAGACATCAGCCAAAGAAATCATTCGCTGAGCGTGGGTAACCTTGGTGAATTTGTCCAACGGTTTGCCAGCTACGCGTTGGGTAGGCGAATCTGGCGTAATCAAATCAGGAAAAGCTTTTTCCAGCTCAGCTAGCTCATGCTTAAGCGAATCAGCCACTGCTTCAGACATAGTTGATTCGTCTAGAACATGATAATGATAACGGTAATCGTTGATTAATTCGCGCAATTTCAAAACGCGCTGTTTGGCCTCAGTTTTATTCATTTTACCTCCACAATTATGTTTATTATACCACAGTGTGCCAAAAGGACTCCGCTGCAACAAAAATAGCCCTAGACGGACTATTTTTGTACAGAACTAGAGCTTAGCTCTCAACCTTTTCGTCTGCAACTTCATCTTGCTCAATGATGGCTGGCTTAGTTGCTTCCTTGGATTTTTTCAGTCCTGATGGGAAGATAATGCCAAAAAGCCCCTTACAGGCGTAAATGACACCAAGCGCAATCACACCAGTGTAAACTGTGTAAGTGCCGCCAGGGCGAGCTGAGTTGTATGAAGCAAAACTGATACCCGCACCAACAGCTGCAGCGACGAGACCAATCATAAATTCTTTTACCGCTTTTTTGCGTGCAGCGGTCTTTTCTTGATTTTTATCCATAACAATATTATAGCACAGTTTGTCCATTTCGTAAATCCACGAAGTTTAACTTACTTCGTATTGTAATCGAGAAGCCAGCGATAATATATGTAGATATATGTCGATGCATAAATGAAAACGAAACAGGTGCAGAAGACCAAGAAGATTGAAACAATTGGCCAGCCTGCGAGCCAACTCCAGATGCCTTTAAGCCACATGTCGAGCAAAATAACTGGCAACATCGCAACTATATAGACAAAAACAACAACTAAGACTAGATATAGAAGCCTCAGCACGATGCGGATTCGTCGCCCAGCGACTAGATCGGAGGCGGAGAGCATAGCGCGGATGGGATACATACCGGGCACAGTTACTGCTACCAAAGCCATCAATGAGCTAGAAAGCAAGTAGCTGCTAAGCAATACCATCAGTGCAACAAAGATAAAATACAACAGCGCATAGAACGGCGTGCTAAGGAAACCTGTTGCTATGGCCGCAGAGTAAGTGATGGCTACTAGGATTAAGGGTGTAGCTTGGACGAAAATGATTGCAAAAATTACAAATGTAGTGAGCAGCGGTCCAAGCGCATTATATAGTCCGTCACGTAGACGGGGTTGTTCGCCGGCGAAAAAATGGCGCAGGAGGAAAATCGTTACGAGCCACATAATAAGGAAGAGGGTAATCATAAACATCATACTAGACTCATCCATACCAGTATCTAGGCCGCCGGTAGCAAAGGTTGACAGCAAAATTAGCCCAGCCTTGGCGAAGTTCCCAATTTCGCCTGCGGCAAGTTCCGCGCTAGACTCGTCAATCTGAGTGCTAATGTCTTGATAAATTTCTTCGCTCATGAGACCAACAATGACTGTGTAAAGCAGCAACATAAGTAGCATAAATGAAAAGAATGTACGCCAATGCGAGAAAATAACTTTAAAAGTAAGCATGGCGTGACTGAGTAAGCCTGGGGTTTCGGTCACTCGGGCATAATCTTCGCGATAAGAGCGCTTAAATGACTTATGGAGATGGATGTGCTTGGCGCGCTCGGTCTGAATCTTGGTTTTTTGCCGACTGATTTTGTGACCAAATTTCGAGTTTTTAAACTTAGTTTTGAGCTGAGAGACCATTTTGAGGCTCCTGTGGGGGTTTTTGGCCGTTTTGGACTCTTTTGGCGCTTTAACTTTGCCCCCATCAGCACGGGCGTTTTTTTGCCTCCTAGAAGGTGTTTTTGCCATGTTCGAGCCTTTCGATACGTTTTTCGATTGGAGGATGAGTGCTGAAAAGATTGCTCAGGAGACCTTTTTTAAGAGGATTATTAATGAAAAGCGCCTCGGTAGCAGGATTCTGATGCTTCATGGGTCGAGCATGAGTGTCAAGCTTTCTGAGCGCCGAAATCATACCCTCAGGGTAGCGCGTGAGATGTGCGGCACTCGCATCGGCAAGATACTCACGTTCACGTGAGACCGCCATCTGGGCTACTGAGGCAGCAACTGGTGCTAAAATTGAGGTCAACAGGATGACGATAAGGCCAATTGGGCTGCTGTCTTCGTCGTCATGGTGATTGGTTAGCCACATCATCCGAATACCCATGTCGGCAATTAACCCGACCACGCAAACAAGACCAAAAGTAATCATCGAAACGCGGATATCGTAATTTCTGACATGCGACATTTCGTGGGCCATGACGGCGGTGAATTCTTTGTTATCCATAATGTCAAGAAGGCCCGTTGTCGCAGCAACAACGGCGTGCTCGGGATCACGACCAGTCGCAAAGGCATTGGGGGCTGGGTCGTTAATGATGTAAACTTTTGGCATAGGCAAACCGGCGGTCAGGGCGAGATTTTCGACGGTATTGTATAGCCTGGGATTATCACGTTTCTTAATTTCCTTTGCACCAGTCATCATGGTGGCGAGACTACTAGCGGCGAAATATTGAATGACCGCATAAATTGTAGCGATTACTAAAACATAGGCGATGATCCACCAATCATTCCAAACATAGGCAAAGATTGCACCAATCGCAGCAATAAATACTACGAAGCCAAGCATGATAAAGACTGTATTTCGTTTATTCGCGGCAATTTGTTTATACATAGTTATTGAAGGCGCTACCTAAATGGCAGCGCACCTTGGTTAGTCAAATTTTACTTCTGGGGCTTTTTCAATTTTTTCGCGTTCACCGTCAGGGACTTCAAAATAGTCACGAGTTTTGAAGTGACCAACTAAATTATTGATGAAGTTTGCGGGGAACATTTTAATCTTAGTATTAAGTTCTTTGGCACCAGCATTGTAGAAGCGACGAGCGGCCTGAATTTTGTCTTCAACGTCTTGGAGTTGCTGCTGGAGCTGTTGAAAATTGGTATTAGCTTTGAGTTCTGGATAAGCCTCAGCAATCGCAAAAAGGCGACCCAACGCACTCTGCATGGAACGCTCCGCCTCAGCGGCACCGTTAACGGTCTTGGCGTTCATGGTGGCTGAGCGAGCTTTGGCGATTTCTTCAAAAGCGCCTTTTTCGTGTTTCGCGTAACCTTGGACAGTGTTTACAACGTTGGGAATCAAATCGGCGCGGTATTTGAGCTGGACGGTAATGTCTGACCAAGCCTCATTGACACGTTCGTTAAGTTTAACTAAACTGTTGTAAGTCATCCAAATCGCAGCAACAATAATCACAACTACGACGATGGCGATAATCAATGGAACCATATTTTCTCCTAAGTTATAGTTTTTATTATATAGCAAAGAAAAAGTTTTGACTACCATTTTGAGAATTAAGGTAGCCAAAACTCATAAACGATTTAATCTACCTACATGAGGTTTTGCATCATCGAAACGAAAAGACCACTAGTCGCCATAATGACAACTAAGAAGAGCCAGATTATCATAACGCAGAATTGCGAACGGGCAAAGTTGCGCAGATTAATGTTTTGTGCGGTGAGCGCAAAGATGACAATGAAGATCCAGCCAATGACGGGGATTGAGAAAAGAATTTGATAGCCAAAATAACCCCACATTGAGATAGGCGTATACTCATAGGGGAGTTTTGACGTGTTGATGTTTGCCATATTTTTCCTTTTTATTTTAATTAATCTTGATTTTGATTATACAGGAGCGGTATGAAAAATCAAGTTCACATGATAAGTGTCACACTAGCTTTTGTCCGTAGTGGAGTCATCGGTCTTAATGACGGTAAAGTTTATGGTGCCAGTCATGTTCTCTATGGCTGGTCACGTGCAGCTACATCTGCTTCTGTTGCCTACAACTTGGGTGTGAGTCCTACTGAGGTCTCCCCGTCAAACTACGTCAACCGTTGGACTGGTTTCCCCCTCCGCTGCCTCTACCTAGGTAGTGTTTGATGGAGAAAGAAAAGACATAATACTCCAATGATGATACCTGAGTGTCATCTCATCTTAATCCTTTCTTTCAACATCATCTCCCTACCCTTAGCTTTTGTCCGTAGTGGGTTCGTCGGCGTCGAC
>CAOQYN010000003.1 GCA_948514425.1 uncultured Candidatus Saccharibacteria bacterium | reverse complement strand
TATTGCTAACCACATTTTACAATGAGGCTGTTCCTTTTTGTTACACTGAACCAAAATATGGTGCACCGTATCAAATTAAGGTTGAATGTGCTACCGAGCTTGCCAAAAACTTTAACGATCGTAAAAAGATCGAAAAACAACAAAAAGAAAATGCTGAACGTAATGAAGAGATCAAAACTAAGCTTAAAGAACTTGGCATCACGAACCCAACTGGTCAACAAATTATTAAGTATAAGTTACGTGAGCAGCAAAATTGTAAATGTTTATATTGTGGCAGTACAATTGTAAATGTTTATATTGTGGCAGTACAATTGATACGGACATTTTCATAGATGAAAAACTAGCGGAAATCGACCATATCATCCCATTTAGTATCTGTGGGAATGACGGTATTAATAATAAGGTTTTAGTTTGCACGAAATGTAATCAAGAAAAGAAAAATCATATCCCATTTGATGCTTGGGGTGACACACCGAAATGGGGTACAATCATCACTCTCGCTAATGACCAGAAAATACCAATTCCAAAACGCAATCGTATCCTCTGTGAAAAACCACCAAAAGAGAGTTGGAATGAGCACGCACTTAATGATACGCGTTACGTATGCAAGTTTATGGCACGCTATATCAAAGATAATTTAAGATTCGACGATTCAAAGAAAAACAAGCAACGAGTTCTTACACCTACTGGTTTTATTACTTCATATTTACGCAAAATGTATGAGATTGGCAATAAAGACCGCGGCTTCAATAATTGTCATCATGCTGTTGATGCTTGTATTATCGCCACAATTTCGCAGGGGCAAATTAAAAAGATTTCTGATTGGAATAAATACAAAGAACTTGGCGCAAAGCACCAAACTATCACCATTAAAACCGAAAATGGCGATACTCTGCAAATTACTCAAGGTGACTATGTTTTGCAGCGCGAAATGCTTCCGCCGTGGGAAAACTTTGCTCAGGAAGTTCGTATTCGTAGCGGCATGTCGCATAATACTGACGAAATTGAAAAATTGTCAGAGTTCCGAGATAAGTTCCGACAATTTGAAACATATGATGAGAATTTTCTTCAAAAAATTCATCCACTATTCGTTTCACGCATGCCAAAACGTAGCACAAAGGGATCGGCCCATGAAGCAACTCTTCGTAGCCCGAAGACCAAGGATGGGGATATGAGATTAACTCGTATGAAGCTAGATAAGAATGCCGCAAAGAAATACTTCAAATACAGAAGTGATAAAACAAAAAACTGGTTAGAAAATTCAGTTTTAGTTGAAAGCGATAAAACCCTATATAGCCAGTTAAAAGAATTACTTGAAGCAAAAGGCGAAAAAGCTTTCGACGAACCAATCTATAAAAATAATAAAAAGACAGACAGAAATGGACGTCCGCTGTCGCCGGTGTGCACGATTAAAGTTTATGAAAAGAAACCTAACACTTCTGGTACTTATCTTAACAGCCATACGCAATTTGCTGATAACGGCAAAACAGTTTGCCTAAATATTTATCGGCGCAAAGACCATCTGGGAGATTATAAGTTCTTCGCTGCTCCGCTCTACGTGCATAGTCTAGGTAAGAAGGAGATTCCGATTTTGCCAATCCCGACTGGGCGTAATGCGAAAGAGAAGATCGAGTTCAATAAACTATGTAATACGGATGGTTTAATTATGGCAAGTGTAGAAAATGGTTTTGAGTTCGTTGCGCAAGTTTTTCCAAATGATTATGTCAAGATTACCTACGCAGATCATATAACTGAAGGGTATTATGTAAAATACGGTATTCGAAGTGGGAGTATCTGCCTTCTACCACATAACCAAGCCAGCAAAGATATTTTTATAAATTGTTCGCTAGGTAAAGCAATAAAAGTAGAAATAATCCCTATCTCCGTACTAGGTGACAATTATAATTTCGAGTAAAATATGGCGTGGCGAGTAGTAGCAATCGAAAATCCAGCAAGGCTCAGCCTCAAAGATAACAAACTCCTTATTAGACAAGACGAAGAAATTGCTTTACCACTAGAAGATATTGATAGTCTTATTATCGACAATCGTGAAATAATCTTAACAGCTAACATTCTTGCGGCACTTGCACGGTTTGGCGTCAATACTCTCGTATGTGATGAAAAACACCTACCCTCTACAATTATTTTGCCTCATGGTCAGGCTTCGCGCGGTTCGAAAAATGCTCGTAATCAGCTCATGATGGGGGTGGCTTTGCGGAAACAACTTTGGCGCAAGAATATTATCCAAAAAATCAAAAATCAAGCCACCGTTTTACGCAAAAATAATTTTATCAACACAGCTGATAGGTTAGATAAACTCTCCTCAACGGTACGTTCAGGTGATGTTGGGAATAACGAGGCTATTGCCGCACGTCTATATTTTAACGCTCTGCTTGGCGATGCAACTAGACGTAAACCAATGTGGCACAACTCCGCACTTAATTATGGTTATGCCATCGTGCGTAGCTCATTAGCGCGCGCCGTAGTGGCGCGCGGGCTAGTTACAGAAATCGGCATCAATCATCGCTCTGAACTCAATCAATATAATTTAGTTGATGATCTTATCGAAAGCTTTCGCCCACTTGTTGATGATTACATTTTAACAAAAGTTGCACCCCGTCATGTCAAAGACGAATATGACTCAAGTCTGAATAAAAACGACCGCCATAAAATTATTGACGTTATGAACCAGTATGGTATAATGATTGACAGAAGATATACTATAAAACATTTAACCGACATGGTAGTAGATGGCATGTTGAATGCTATCTCTCAGGATAACACCAAGATATTTACTCTGCCATCCATCGATATCTCAAGCTAATTATGATTTCATATAGACTTATGCGTGTAATGGTAATTTTCGATCTCCCAGTAGTTACTAAAATGGAAAGAAAATTGGCGACTAGTTTTCGTAAATTTTTACTGGATGATGGTTTTGAAATGTTGCAGTATTCGGTCTATACGCGACTTTGTCCCGATCGAGACAATGCCTATATGCATCTCGACCGCATTAAGAAAGTTGCACCCCGTAATGGCTCAATCCGTATGCTAATGTTAACAGAACACCAATTCGCGGACATGTATATAGTTGTTGGTGAGAAAAACATACAAGAAGTAAAAAACACCCCCCACACAACTAGCATTTTTCTAAAAATAAGCATTAAACGAAATTACCCCAATAACAGGGGTAATTTCGTAAGTAAAACGGTACAATATTATACCATGATTCAAATTGTCAGGGGACTATAACCGCCCATCTAGTCATAATAACGATTACTTTATTATACCATGATTCAAATTGTCAGGGGACTATAACTAGTCTGCATAACACTATGACTCATCCTAAATTATACCATGATTCAAATTGTCAGGGGACTATAACCCCGTCTTTGCCGTCAAATTCGCACCCGATATAGTTGTACTTTGTCATTGTAGTATATTATACTATGATTCAAATTGTCAAGGAGCTAACCCGAATGCTGGGAATATTATCTTTGGTGGCGGTGATAGCCTCTGCCAGGGTGGTGAATATATGAACGTCGTAGTGCAAGGCGTGTGTGATGATGGCTCTAGTGCCGATGTAGAAATTGCGCGCTGTATCCCATCTATCCCAGATGATATTGAGTTCAATACGGCTGATTCGGCTACGGTCAGCCTCTCGTTGAACCCAATTATCTACAACGCCATGACGCATGAAGGTGATGGCTTGCCAGCATATACAATTCGTCTTGGTGACTATGACCTCACTACGAATATGCGTCTCAATGTCACAACTGGCGAGTATCAAGCGGTAACTGAACCTACTCCAGAGGCTTAGTGCAATGAGGAAAGATGAACGACCAACATTAAACAGTATCAGGCAATCTCCAAAGTTTGATCAGGTAGTTCGTCTTTCTGATCTTGTATCTAAGGAAGAGAAAGCCAAGCTAAAGCCTAAACGTCCAGAGAAAAGACGATCATATGATGATATTGACGCCTTCGTGGCGGAGGTAATCGCTCGGTTTGGCTATGACGTTTATCGAAAATGGAACGCAGAAGAAATCGAAACTATGACGCTCCAAAAGTGGGTCCTGGCGGAACGGGCGCGCGATCGCGCGCAGTTTATCCCCCTCGAGGGTGTCATCGCTCATATGGTCGGAGCCTGTATTCGTCGCACCAAAAAAGAACGCGCTCCCAAAGGCCCAAAAGAAGCCCAAAAAATCATCAGTCTAGAAATCAAAGCCGCGAAGGGGGAAGTATGAACTATTTGAGATTAATAGTGATACTGATCTTATCTCCCCTAGATCTAGCCTCGTCAATTTGTCGAAGATGTTCCTCGGTTAAAGTGAGCTTAAAGTTTTCGAGACCAGCTTTTCTAAGATGCTTAAAAGCCTTTTTGAGCTCTTTTTCACGGCATAATTCAGCAGAACTAGTAGTACCACCAAGTATCCCGCAAGCAACCATTTCAGAAGTTTCCATAAACCAATTATACCAAAGAGGAGACGTAGAAATGGTCTATTCTAGATGTATTTTTAACTTAATTGACCCATCTGGAGCACGTTGTGCTAGAAGCTTCTCTATATCATCGGCCGACAAAGGTATAGTCAATCCTCCATTAGCTAAAACATCGGCTACAGCCTTCGCTTCAACCTCTTTCTCTCTTCGTATTCTGCGCAAGCTAATAGCAACACAACCGCGGAAGCACTAGGAGAAGCCTACAAGAACTGCGCCGCGAACCTTAACGCGGCTGGTCAAGACGTTGAGACGACTACTTCGCTCCTCGCAATGATGGCAAATCCAGATTCACCTGCCCAAAACTGACGACCGAGATGTCAATGGAGCCTTTGTAGAATATGCCGGGCACGATTATCACGTCGTAGACACGACTGCGGCGCAAATGGATCAGAACACCCCAACCACTTGGAATCGTTATGCGATTGCTGAGCGGATTAGGATGTTATAGGTAATAAAATAACGAAGGGAGAAAATTATGCCTATTTACCGCAACCAAGAAACTGGACACGAAGTCGAGGTAATGCCTGGTACCAGGCTACCTAAAGCCAGCAGCGACAGGCAAGAAGCCAGCAGGCAAGTCTGCAACCGCAAATAAAGCCGCGGGAGCTAAGGCTAATAAGTCAGCCAACAAAGACGATTGTTGACCCGCAATCCCCAAGATACTAGCACCAACTTTGGTTTATGGATCACGCGGGAGAACGCCGTTATCGCTCAGCCTGTCATTAAGAAAATCATCAGTCTATAAATCAAAGCTGCAAATAGGAAACAATGAAACTAAGAGTTGACCTTGATAGTTACACTCGTGCCATTCTCAAGCGTCTCAGCAACCTCTCCTCCTTGTTTAGAAGTGGGCCCAAATTCAAGAGTTTGAAGTATGGGTAGATTATCCATTGAACTCGATGCTGATACTGGGGGAATCGCACGGGATGTGATGATTTGCAAGGTTATTGACAAGAGGCTTAACGTCGCTATATATCGCAGATACTGCTGACCCCCCTTGCCCTCCCCGCCCCCTAGTGTTACTATAGTCACAGGAACGCCGCTTTGCGGCATTGGGTTTGCATTGATATTTTATAGCTAAACAGGAGGTATTGTGCCACAAGCTACCAAGAAAAAACCGAATAAAAATAACAACCTTTTGCGTTGGGTGATTTTTACCTTCCTTCTGCTGTTTTTCTGTGCCATGATGACCTCACTTCTCGCTCCTAGTGGTGCCATTGAGGAAGTCCCGCTCTCGGATGTTATTGCCCGCGCAAATGACGAGAACGGTAACATTGCTAAGATCACAGTCGAAGGCAGCAACCTTAAGATTACTCTCAGAGGTGAAGATTACTACACTCAAGTTTCCCGCAAAGATACTTCAGGCACACTTTATGAACAAGGTTTAATCAACCAATGTGAGGGCCTAGCTGGCGACGAGCTAACTAATTGCCAATCCAAATACCCAACGATTGAATATGTTGAAGCGTCAAACTTTTGGGATTATGCGCTCGATATCGCCATCATCGCTATCCCAGTCATCATAATTTTCCTTTTCTTCAATTCCATGATGCGTCAAGCTCAGTCCATGAACAATCAATCCATGGGCTTTGGTAAAGCTAAAGCCAAACTTTATGGTCCAGACAAGAAAAAAGTTACCTTCCAAGACGTTGCAGGCAACGAATCTGCCAAACAAGATCTTGCCGAGATCGTTGATTTTCTCAAGGAGCCAAAGAAATACGAAAAACTTGGTGCCAAAATCCCACGCGGTGTCCTACTTGCTGGCGAGCCAGGTACTGGTAAGACTCTCATGGCACGTGCCGTAGCTGGCGAAGCGTCAGTGCCTTTCTTTAGTATTTCTGGTTCTGAATTTGCCGAGATGTTCGTTGGTGTTGGCGCCTCTCGCGTTCGTGATTTGTTCACCAAGGCCAAAAAGAACGCCCCCAGTATCATCTTCATAGATGAGATTGATGCCGTTGCGCATAAACGCGATGCTCGCGGTGGTGCTGGTCGTGAAGATGAGCAGACCTTAAATCAAATCCTTGTCGAAATGGATGGTTTTGACAACGATTCTGGAGTTATCGTCATTGCTGCAACAAACCGTGTCGATATGTTGGACAAAGCCCTACTTCGCCCAGGTCGCTTCGATCGCCATGTGAATGTCACTTTGCCAGAACGTAAAGACCGTCTTGAAATTCTCAATGTACACTTCAAGAATAAACCAGTCGAAAAAGACGTTAATCTCGAAGCTCTCGCTGCAAAGACCGCAGGTAGCTCCGGTGCTGACCTAGCCAATATCGCCAATGAAGCTGCTATTACTGCTGCTCGTGAAGGTCATAAAGAAATTACTAATGGCGATCTTACTGAAGCTTTTGAACGCGTAGCCATTGGCCCAGAACGCAAGAGTAAAGCCATGAATGATCACGAACGTAAACTCACTGCATATCATGAAGCTGGTCACGCTATCGTTGGGCATGTCCTTCCAGATTCTGACCCCGTACACAAGGTTACAATTATTCCACGTGGACGCACGGGCGGTGTGACTTGGTTTCTCCCCCCAGAAGACCGCAGCTATAAGAGTATCTATGAGCTAAAAGATATTCTTGCTCGCGCTATGGGTGGGCGTATCGCCGAGAAGCTCATTTTCGGCGAAGATGCTGTTACTACTGGCGCCGCATCCGATTTGCAACACGTCGCAGAGCTTAGTAAAGAAATGATCGTCGAAGAGGGAATGGGTAAAGCTACACGCGACCTTGTTTTCCCAGAGGGTAGCACTGGGTATTACACTATCGCCACTAGCAAGCCGTATTCTGAAAAAACCGCTGAACTCATTGACCAAGAGATCAAGGGTTTGTCTAATGAAGCCGCTGCCCGTGCTGAAGCAGTGCTGAAAGCTAATAAACCAGTTCTTGACAAGCTAGCTGAAGCTTTGCTCAAGCATGAAACTCTTGAAGAAAAAGAGCTTGAACCAATTCTCAAAGACGCAAAGCTTCCGGTGACGGCAAAGTTGCGCTAACCTGTAAAAATATCTAAAAAGTCAATACTTACGCCACCCCTATTAGTATGATATACTAAAGACATCCCCGGATGGCGGAACTGGTAGACGCGCTAGCTTCAGGTGCTAGTCTGAGCAATCAGGTACAGGTTCAAGTCCTGCTCCGGGGACCAAATAACTGCCAAAATCCTATGATTGTGGCAGTTATTTTTAGCTATCTCAGAATAGTCAAACGCTCCAAATAGCCTAGTTTAATTAGAAAACTTATACACAACTCTTAGAGTACTCAAGATTGTCAGTAGTGTTACCCCAGTATCCGCAAACACTGCCCACCACATATTCGTCAGTCCAAAAACACTCAATATCAATATTATAAATTTTACACTTACCGCAAAAACCAAGTTTTGATAAATCACGCTTTTTGTATATCGTGAAATCTGTATTGCTTTTAAAATATTCGTCAAGTCATCATTCATAATAACCACATCGGCTGCTTCAATTGCTGACTCCGAACCTACTCCTCCCATTGCAATCCCAATGTCCGCTCGTTTCAAAACTGGAGCATCATTAATCCCATCACCGACAAAAATCGTCAAACCATTTTTATCTGCAATTTGTTCATAGGCTCGAAACTTTGTAGTTGGCAACATTTCTGCCTGTACGTGTTCAATGCCAATCGATTCCGCCACCATCTGTGCAACTTGTTTTTTATCGCCAGTGAACATATAAGTTGCCATGCCAAGCTTTATCAGTTGTCCAATCGTCGTTTTCGCTTCTGATTTTATTCCATCAATAATTTTAATCGATGCCATATGTTTCCCGTTAATATTCAGATGTAATACTGCATTTTCTGTACAAGCACAGAGCATTTTATTGCCAACCTTTATCTTATCTCTACCAATCTCGTAAGAAATCCCTCCGCCTGCTCTCTCTTGAAAGTTTTTGACTTTCCTAGAATCCAACTTGCCATTATAAAGCTTCAAAATCGACTGCGCAATCGGATGATTTGATAATGCTTCGCCTTGCGCTAGAATTTCAATAATTTCTGCCTCAGAGTAGCGCGCATCTGTAATCTTTATTTCCGATACCGCAAAGTCTCCGTTTGTCAAAGTTCCTGTTTTATCAAAAATAACATTTTTAGCGCTGCTCAAATTATCAAGATAATTACTCCCCTTTACTAGAATCCCATGTTTGCCCGCTACCCCAATTCCCGTGAAATAAGAAAGTGGCACAGAAATCGCAATCGCGCACGGGCAAGCAATTACTAGAAAAGTTAGACCTCTATAAATACTGTCCGTCATTGGTACTCGAAAAACAAGCGGTAAAATTAGACTCACCAAAATCGCTAACCCCAAAATTACTGGCGTATATATTTTACTAATTTTTGCCACCACCGTTTCAGTTTTTGCTTTGCGATCCGTCGCCTCCTCTAGTAGCTCCAGAATTTTTGCCACTGTCGAATCGGCATAGTTTGTAGTCGCTCGCACTTGAATTACATTCCCCAAGTTAATCGCTCCAGACAAAACTTTATCTTTTGTGCTAACTTTTACTCTTTCGCTCTCACCTGTTAGCGCTGATAAATCAAGCTCGGTTGTACCCTCTATCACTTCGCCATCCACTGGTACACGATCACCTTTCCTTATAATTATAATATCGTCAGGTTTGATCTCCTCGATACCTACTCGTTCTATTTTTCCAGCTAGTTTTCTTTGTACAAATGGTTGTTTCAGGTTTAATAAATTCTCAACTGAGCGTCGAGAATTATTGAGCGCTTTTGTTTCCAAAAGTTTACCAACCGTATACAGTGCGACCACCATCATGCCTTCCAGTACTTCGCCAATCATCAATGCCCCAATACAGGAAATCGTAATCAGCGCGTTTTCATTCAACGTATGACTTTTTAGTAACGCCTTAATCGCATTGATTGTAGTAAACCACAACAACAAACCATAACTTAAGACATAGCATGCAAACCTAATAAGATCTGGCAAAGTTGAAAAATAAGTGGTAATACCGATCGCCAGCCCAGCCACTAGCAACCAGAACTGCATGCGAATCTTGTAATTCGCAGTTTCTCTCCCGCCGCCATTCCTCTTGTCGTATTCAGACTTTTCTATGGTCACTCCGGGCTCTACTTTTTGTACCAACTCATTCAAAGCAGTAACGGAAATTTCCACACTACTATCAAAAGTTAGCTTTGCTGTATTAAAGTTGACTCTGACATGCTGAAAGCGTGCATCCTTCTCCAAGTATTCCTCAACTTCGCGCGCACAATTCGCGCAATCTAAGTTATTGATCCTGTATCGATACCTCATCCTCGGCCTCTCGCGTACTCTTTATTTGATGAATGATATGTAATAAGCCAATTTCGTATAGCTGAGTTATATGATGATCGTCCAACATATAATATACCTCTTTCCCAGAACGACGATATTTTACTATACCTGCTGATCTCAAAATGGCCAACTGATGCGAAACTGCTGACTTCGTCATTTTTAAAACATTTGCAATATCACAAACGCACATCTCATTTTGGTCCAACGCCCATAAAATGCGTAGTCGTGTTTGATCTCCTATTATCTTAAATAGTTCCGATAGTTTTTCCAGCTGCACATCATGTGGTTTTTGTCGTAAAGCTCGCTGTACTGAGTCGTGGTGTATAATACTACAATCACAAATTGGACTCCTTTTTCTTAACATATGAATAACCTTTCAACTATATTATATTTAGTATAATTGAATAAATACTCAACTGTCAAGTAGATTCGACTAGTTTTATCCTACTACCGCAGTTTGTCTTTCTAGCTCAGATATGATAGAATATATCTAGAGATTATTTGCCAACCATAAACAGGGAAGAGAATCATATGTCAGGACATAGTAAATGGGCTACTACAAAACGTCAAAAAGCTGTTGTCGATGCAAAACGAGGCGCTTTATTCACTAAGATTGCCAACCAAATCGCAATTGCTGCTCGTGCAGGTACTGATCCAAGCATGAATCCTTCACTCGCAATGATGCTTGAAAAAGCTCGCCAAGCAAATATGCCAAAGGCGAATATCGAGCGCGCTATCGCTCGCGTTTCCGACAAGAATGCTGCTGCCCTAAACGAGGAAACCTATGAAGGTTATGGCCCGGGCGGGGTTGGCATCATCATTGAGGCTGCGACAGACAACAAAAATCGTACCATGCCCGAAGTCCGCAATGCATTATCAAAAAATGGTGGTCGTATGGCTGATCCAGGCTCCGTTATGTTCCAATTTGCCCGCAAAGGCTGCATTGATGTCAGCGACAAGGGCGAAGAAGCTATGATGACCGTGCTTGATGCCGGAGCTGAAGATGTTGAGGAAGGGGATGAATGTCTTGAAATTGTCACCGCTCCGAGCGACTTGATGAAGGTTCGTCAAACATTGATCGATGCCGGTCTTACAGTCACGAACGCCGAACTCCGCTATGTTCCGACAACTACGATAGATGTAGCCGGTGATGATGAGCCTAAGCTTGAAAAGCTCCTCGACGCCCTCGATGACCTCGATGACGTTACTGCGGTGCATACCAACGCAGCGTAAGACCCGCAGCCCATTTAATTGCCAAGTTCCACTACTCGTGCTATAATTACACACGGAAGGGTGGCCGAGTGGTTGATGGCACTGGTCTTGAAAACCAGCAGGTTAATAGCCTCGCAGGTTCGAATCCTGTCCCTTCCGCCAGATTGGACTCAAGTCATTTTTTAAGCATTTTCTCCCCCGTTCAGAGTTAGTTATAACCTGATTGTGGGGAGTTTTTGCTTCTTTAAGAAAATTCTTAATAGGCTCGAGCCACGTATAAGGGGTAATATCTATATTTTTATCAATAATTTTTGGGTTATAACCTATGGCGTGAACCATACTGCGTTTAGTTCCTTGAGATTTGAATATAAACTCATCTTGCCGCTTTAATTGGTTCAAAGTTGAGCCAATGATTTCATAACGATTTTTCAGTCTATGCTGCAATTCCTCATTTAGCGTTTTCATGTTTTCGATTTTAGTTTTGAGCGGTTTTGACATTCTTTCAAATTCTTCATAGCTAATAAGCTCACGAGTTGCCATATCAATTAAACGGTCATGTTCAGCTTGCATTGTTTTGATTGTTGCATTTTGCGAATCATCGATATTTAATCTTTCGGCGATTTCTTTAGCACTAATATCTTTCATCGTTTCTAAAGCTAAATCATACAGAGTTTGGTCAATTCTATATTGTCCAAATAAGGATTTAATTTGGTCGTATAGTCTTTCTTCGCGAACGCAACCTTTCTGACTACATTGACGTTTATGTGTGCAGTGATAATAGGTGTAGTAATTTACGCCACCATCTTTAAGTTTTTTCGACTTAATTTCGGCTGTAATAGAACAACCACACTCCCCGCAAGTAAAGATGCCCTTAAGTTCAAAGTGATTTAAGGAATAATTTGATTGTGGGCCGAAACCAGATTTCTTTAAAAGCATTTGAATTCGGTAAAACTCATCTTCTGAAAGTAATGCTGGCCAATCACCTTTATGCAATTGTGTTTTGTCTTCTAAATCTCGAACATACCCCATATAAACTGGATTTTCTAGAATAGCATAAAGTGAAGAACGATTAAGTGGTTTTCCGCCAGTTTTATAATGCTTTCGAGTTAAAAATCCCCAGTCGTTGTTTAAGGTAGATAGAACCTCCGGTACTGTGTAATTTCCAGTCAGATACATATCAAATGCTTTACGCATAAGTGGGGCACGTTCTTGGTCTAAATCCAAAGTACCGTGATTATTTCGTCTAACGTTAATGTATCCTTGCGGTGCTGGAAAATGTACCCCACCCAGTTTGTTATTTGCTCGTTGTCCTCGTTTAACGTTTCGGCTTAAATCTCGTGTATATTGGGCACTCATTCCAGCTTCAACAGCCAAGCTAATAGCATTATCGTCTGGAGTATGACTTCTGTATGGTGTCATAATGCGTTGGATTTTTCTGTCAACTAGTAGTTGTTGGATTAAACCACTTTCAGCTGGATTTCTAGATAGTCGATCTTCTTTCCAACATAAAATAGCATTAGCTTTTCCAGTAGAAATTAGCTTGACCATTTTGTCAAATTCTGGCCGATTATTTGGTTTTGAGGCAGATTTGGCTTCCCGAAATTCTGCGATGACTTTTAATTTATTGCGTTTTACGACATCCATAAGAGTATCGTGTTGAGCATCTAGCGAAAGAGCTTGTCGGTCATCAGATTCGCTAGACTTACGCATATACATAACAAATTTTAAATTCTTGAGTTCAATATCCATTATTCACTCCTTAAGTTATAACTTTTCCATTTCCTTATAGATTTTATCTGGCAAGTTGGCAAAAATACATACTGATTTTAGAATATCAAGTTTGTACTTTTGCCGTTATACTGTATTGCCGTATAGTGCTAGAGTTTTAGCCGACCTTTATGCGGACCATATCTATTGATTGGCGAATGAGGCATAATTGAGACATTTCCGCCCATGCATTTCTGTTTTTCGCTACGACTAATTGGCTTTTTCTTCACACGGCCATTACGTTTGCCGTAGCGATTATTTGATGGGCTTAATGTGATTTTGGTCAGATTATTGCTGAAATTATGTTCAACTATATAATGAGTATGGTTCCTGTTGCGGTCAAAAGGATTTTTAACGCGTGTTTTCTGATTATGTGGATATGATTTTTCCAAGATTTTTGAGCCGTATCTTTCTTTGAGCCGATTCATTGTCGTACTTTCTGCGGCAGCGATTGGAACAGTACATAAAAAATCCATTCTGGAATTTGACTCCTGTTCCTTTCTAAGACGATTCTGTTCGCCAAGCGTTTTTTGGTTAAAATCATCTGGTAAATCAGAAACCGAGCAATAAAGCGGAAAATTATAGTCATTATTTGTTGTCATCATTTTTCTCCGAGTAATTAAGATTTTTTAGCTCAACTATGCGTTGGTTGTTCTGGGTATAAGAATTTATTTGAATACCTTGCGACTCCAGATCTGGCAGAACGTAATTCAGCCTTCGCATGAACCACGACGCATCCTTTGGCCATAGGCTACCGTTAGTAATCATATTTAGCTCTTTAGTCAACTCTGACGGTTCTTCATCGATATTGATGATTATCCCAGTGTCTTCAATTTGACGCATAAGTTGTGTCGCTGTGCCAGTCCAAACCCCTTTTACTACCTCATCATGTGTCATGAATAGATAGACTGCAGTTCCGACCGCACTTGACTCAATTGCTTGTTCGTGTTGTTTTTCAATATTGCCGACGTAAGCCGATAAGAAATCTTCTCCAGTAAATCCGTCAATGGAATCAGCGATTGCGTATCCCCATTTTGCGAAATCTGCCATGCGTGGAAGTTCTTTCAGATGAACGTCAGGAAATTTCGCCATTGCTTTGGAAATCGTGTCAAAAATCGCACCTAAAATCAGTGGTTTCTGCTCATCGAAATCTGCCCAAAAATCCTTTTCGGTACGCATTTTGGCTTTATCAATGCGGTGCATTTCCAAAAGTATGCTTCTATCAAGCAAATCACTTTGAGTAATTACTTGGTTAATGCCGTTCAACATTACTGGTCGCTGTAATCGATAAACAATATCGTCATCATCGGTATATAACGCTCGTTTTGCGAAAGTATCACCAGTGGAAATTCGAGCCAATGCATCAGAAATATTCGGTTTAATACTACTCAAATTATCAAACACTAATAGTGCGTGATGATTAGCTGTTCGGACGAAATCGTCATGGCTTGTTGGTAATACTGTTCCCTCCACAGTCGTCGGGTCAATTAGCCGTTTAAGCAAACGACCTGGAGTGGATTTTCCCGCACCTTGACTTCCATAAAGCAGACATAGTGGGCGTGGATATCCTGGTATAAATGCCGAAATAGCGAACACCAAAAACAGCAAAACGTCATTTTTATCGTCTAAATTCACATATTTTGCTAGCTCAAAGATATCCCCACCTTTTTCTGGAATTACTTGTGGTAGTTGCTGGCTGAAGCGTCGGAACATAATTCCTGGACGAGCAACGATGAACCAGTCTTCTGGAGTAATACGGACTGCACTTTCTCCTAAATCATAGTATAGCTCGGACTTTATCTCGCCACTTTTAGTTGGCCTCTCTCTGAATAACGTGCGTAGTTCTAGTGGATATTGATTTGAGCATTCTGCGTTCAAAGCAATACTTTCGAGCATTTGAGCGACATTATCAATTCGTCTTAAAGTGGGGATGATGTGAAATTTGCTATGAATAAAATTAGTCAGCCAAGCTCGAAAATCGCGGTTTTTTGCGCTAATACGGTAAATTATTGTCCCATCTCCATTTGGAGCAATAAACGGATCGTTATTTTGGTCGCGGAATAAAATTGCGAATTCAGTGACGGCATCGACAATCACGCTATTCGGTAGCCTTTCTTGTTCGTTTGGCGGATTTTGCTCTTGTGATTTTTTAGATTTGCTATTGGTCTTCGTCTTTTTTGACATCTTTACCTCCTGTAGATTTAGTTTTTTCAATATGGAGTCTTTCCGTTTCAGCCACAAATCGGATTATCGCAACGACCGCATCATACAGCGATTCTTCTGCGACATTATAACCAAGCTTCGCCAGCGTTTGGCGAAATTCGGCTAATCGATTTGGGCTGATGAATTCCTCCATGCCCATAGATTAGCAACAAAAAGCAAGCCCGACCCTAGCGTATAAAAAAGTTTTTATATTCTATCTAATTTTCAGCGTGAGGTTTGATTTCAAACCTACAAAAATCATTATCGAAAAATAAATCAAATTGAGGAATATCCGACTGTTCAGTGTATTCTTGATAATCAGATACTGCTTTATGAAATAAGTCATGTTTAGAACGTTTATCAACCCTATATCTGTAAGTAGCACAATCATCAGCAGTAATCGTTTTTCGGTTAGCTGGGAAAATTGCATTCTCGGAATAAAAGAGTTCATCGGACATCTTGGCGATATCTGTATTCGAGAAATCATTAGCTAATAAAAAGCGTAGAACGACATTCTGTAGCACATTGGAATCAAGTGTCTTCTTGCGTTTTGTCGAGACATCCTTTATCTGCTCAAACATCAACTCCTTGATATAGTTCCAGTCGTTCTGGATAAGAAACAATAAATCTTCTTGCGATGTGTAAGGGTTGAGATGAATAGCAATGTCAGAAACTTGGTTGTTTTCGAATGAGCGAGTAATTGCGAAGGGTGGAACAGCTTGTGGATTGTTGATGATTTCATAGTAAGCCCACAATGCAACATTTATGCTATACGGCATCTTCGCTTCGTTATTAGCATTATCGACATTAACAGAGCTATCAAAAGTGCGAAAATAACTGACTAAATTGTCTTTATTTGCGTTAACGCTTTCTTCGGTGCAATGTTGAACTATCATGCGAGCATTACGTAATCGTGGGTCAAACATCATCAGAATCTTAAAATGGGCTATATCGCGCTCAAAATCCAGTTTTGCATTAGCTTTGCTCTTACTTTTACCGTTGCTGTCCTTATTGAAGGCTTGTTCGTAATAGTTATTCAACATCTTGCTGTCCCGATATAATTCTCGCAAAGCTTCTTTTTGCTGTTCATTCTTCGCATAGGCAAGTATGGAGTCTGGTGCTTCCATAATAAATCGACTAAAAGTTAAGTCTGCCCCTTGTTTTTTCATTGAATCAACTAACATATTAACTTAAATAATAGCATAAATTACTATATTTAGCAACAGCACATTCTCGTCATCTCTCGTGATTTCTTGTGTTCAAAGTAATAGTTTTATCGTCTTTCAGTCTAGGAATAGGCGAGAGATGATTCTCGAACGTCTGGGAGGCTTAACATTAGCTCTTGACAGTTCAGCTTTGACGTGCTACAATAAGATTGCTAAACATTTTTACATCCGAGCAGTTGGAATACTTTAAGTATTTCAGCTTGCTCCAAGATATAAATGCGACCATATGCGGAGCAGATTAAGTCTTGGAGCTTGGTTTGTGAAAATGTTTAGCGACTAGCATGTGGTCGCTTTTTGTGACCAGAATAAATTAAGCAAAAATAGGAGATGTGATATGAAATCACAAAATAAGTCACAAAAACAATCCACTAAAAATAGCAAACTTACTAAGAGTAAGAACTTAATTAAGAATAAAAAGTTTATTGTAGGACTTATTGTTGGCGTCGTTTTGGTAGTATCGGGGATTATGGCATTGGCATACAATTCATATCAAAACTCCGTAGTCAAGGAAGGAACTTTAACGAAAAGCTACATGGGATTTTTCGGTGGTGGCGAAGTTACGATAGAATATAAAGTTTATGGTAATAAAAAAATCGAATGGGAATGCTCGGTTAGTAAAAGTGGCTATGTCGACAGTAACGGCTGGTGTGATGTATCTGAAGACGATATTAAAGAAGCCATTAAAGCTTCGGATTCTAAAATGAAAGATTTCCTTAAATAGGAGAACGGTCAATGAGCATCAAACTAAACGATTTACTAAAAATTCAAGATTTATCAAATGTAAAAATCCGACTAAACATAGCATGGCAAGATTTTGACCCGATTGCTCATTATGCTTATGACAAAGAAGCGTTAATGCGTGGTCATTTTTACGGAAACCCAAATCAGCAAATGTACAGCGTTGGCGACATAGCGATTGGTCTAGCGAGAATCGATGACGAGCATTGGCTACTTTTTGACATTAGTAAAATTACGGAAGTTAAAGAGATTGAGTGGGACAATCTGGACGAAACTAAAGTAAACCAATATACTTTCTTCGGTCATGAGCCAATAAAGGAGTATGAGAACCTATTTGGTCGAGTAATTATTAAATATCATAAAACTGGTCAGTTTATCAAACTAACTGGTAATAAAATTGATGAGCTAGAGGTTGAGCAAATCCTCCCAGAAACATTGGACCAAATCGACAGTTTTCCGGGCTACAAAAATGTATCTGTGTCATATTCGGAGCTAAAGAATAAGCTCAATAAGTCCAAAGAATGGCAAACCGCTCTAAAATGTCGTAAAGGTGTGTATGTAATTTCCGATCATCAAACTGGTAAATTATATGTTGGTTCGGCATATGGCAAGAACGGCATTTACGGACGTTGGAAAACTTATGTTGAAAGTGGTTTTGATAAAAAAGAAGTGGAAAATGGCAAGTATCCGAACAAGCGATTACAAGAAATTGTCAAAAGCAAGGGCATGAGCTACATTCAAGATAATTTTCACTATGCGATTCTAGAGACTTTTACTGATGATGTCGCTGATGAATATATCATTCAGCGTGAGAGCTACTGGAAGAATGTTCTACTTTCTCGTGAGTTTGGATATAATGAAAATTAAAGTGAATCTATGACGAGCGATAAAGAGTTTGAGATTTGTTCTGATGGCGATTATTATCAGTTCGAAAAAGCTATGGAAGAAGACTTTGAAGAACTGAGAAAGCAGTGGGATGACGAATCTCTAGGGATTGAATCATCTGATTCGCAAGTTTAGTATAGCGAGAACAAAAAAGGCGAAAATCGTCGACGTAACTGGTATTTATGCTAGTTGTTGGCAATTCGACATTTCCTTAATCCAAAGAATTTTACAACCGTCTGCTTGATAGCTCGTGATAATATCGTCCATATCTTCGGTGAAATCCTCGATTTTACTATAATCGGATTCGTCTAAGCAAGTAAAATCATATAATCCGTCTGGTGTTTGATATTTGATGAGAATTACGTTCTCTTTAAGCTTATCTATCATGGAGCAGACTATACCATAATTTTATAAAAAAGTACAACATAAGAATTTTCGCAGATATCCCACAGCAGATTAGCTAGAAGTATCGGTTGCTTTAGGCTCTGGGCTAACAACAGTAATCTGAATTTCTCCCCCATTAAAGAGGCCAAGTTGGTTGATATTCTCGGCAACATCCAGATAAGAAAATAGCCATTGCGTAGTTCGGATATCCCCATTAAGCGATTTGATGATAGCAACTGATAAAATTGCTTCTTTTACGGATTTTGCGTTTTGCTTTTTGACGAGAGGTTTAATCTTATCGTTGGTGATTTCTGACGGCTCCAAATCGAGTAATTCTTTGACGACTGTTGAGACATTTCTTGAACCAGTTTTTCTCCCGTTTTGTCGTCTGGAGTCATATCCTTTTTGAAAGGGGATTAAGTTGTTGGTATTAGACATAATTTGATAGTATCAAGAAAATATATCGTATTTCGTTGTAGAAATTACTAGAGAAACATGCTACAATAAATCTAGGGACGATTCAAAGTCCATTGTTATCCTCGTAGAGAGTTATAACTTCGGATACTACGCCCCGCCAAAATGAAAATAAGGGAGCTTGCTCGCTTGTTTTCATTTTAAAGGGAGGGCAACAGGAAAATCTTCCTGTCCCTTCCGCCATTTAATAGGCTGGACCTTGTGTCCAGCCTATTAAATTCTAAAGATCCAGAGCTTCGCCTCCAACATCATCTCCTTACCTTTAGCTTTTGTCCGTAGTGGGTACCTATATATTCAAGACGGCATGGTATCCAATGTTGGTTATCAGACACTAGTTTGGTCGCGTGCCTCCATTACTTCTATTCAGGGCTACTATCTAAATACTTATCCAGGATATGTCGGTATCTCAGATAATGGCTATCGTCATGTTGGTCGCCCCTTCCGCTGCTTCCTCCCTCCATCAAACACTACCTAGGTAGAGGCAGCGGAGGGGGAAAGCGTAATAACGTACAGCATTTCCCGACGTATAGACACTAGTATCGTACGAAGCGAGATAATAAGCATAGGCAGCAGTACCAGCGACGCGTGAACGTATACTAGCCTCGTGACCAACGTATCTTGTTTGACCATTTAGCAAATGGACATACCCACTACGGACAAAAGCTCAGTCTCCATTTTTACTCTCAGTAATCCTCCCATAAAATTCAATAATCTCCCCCCATTTCAGAAATATGTGTTATAATAGAAACACATGGTACCATAGCTCAGCTGGTTAGAGCGCAGGACTCATAAGCCTGAGGTCGGTGGTTCGATCCCACCTGGTACTACCACATCAAGAACCTTTAGAGGTTCATTTTTGTTGGAATGCTTCCTAGACCTATGTGTTATAATTAATACTATGAACAATAAAAAAGGTTTTACCCTCATCGAACTGATGATCGTCGGCGCATTCGCAGCACTTCTCGTAATTATTTTCTTCCTCCAAAAAGCGAATATCGAGGCGATGGATCGCGATGATGCGCGTAAGACTGCGATTAATGCCATGTATTACGCTCTTGAAGAATATTATTACCCGAAGTATGGTTACTATCCAGACACAATTTCCGAAGAAAACTTGCCTGTGATCGATCCTGAATTCTTTACCGATCCGTTCGGCAATAATCTTGGCATTGAAGGCAGTAATTATACTTATGAGGTTGCGAATTGCAACTCTAAGAACGAGTGCCAAGAATACACTCTCCGCGCTCAGCTCGAAAAAGAAGACACCTACATCAAAAAAGGCAAGAAATAACTCACCTCCGATGCCTCTTTATCTAAAACATTTGCTTAAAACGGAATTTTAGCATATACTTTTTATATGAGTAAACCACGTGTGGTCATTGCTTTGGGTGGCAACGCATTGCAAAAAGATGGTGAAGTCACCGCTGCTGCCCAGAAATCTGTTGCCGAACATATCGGCCAGATTATTGCTCGACTTTCCTCAAAATATGAAATCATTGTTGCACATGGTAATGGTCCTCAGGTGGGTAATATCCTTATCCATGAGGAAACCGCCAGCACTCCTAGCGCCCCAGCTATGCCACTCGAAACTGCCGTCGCCATGAGTCAAGGTCAGATTGGTTATTGGCTTTCACAAGCAATTGGCAACGCCTTCGCACGCGAACACAAACATCGCCAAGTCGTCAGTCTTGTTACTCAAGTCGTAGTTAGTCGTGACGATCCCGCCTTCAAGCACCCGTCCAAGCCTATTGGCGAATTCTACACCGCCAAAGAGTCCATCAAGCTCATCAAGACTCGTGGCTGGGAAATGCGCGAAGACTCTGGTCGCGGCTATCGACGCATCGTTCCTTCGCCCAAGCCACTCGATATCGTCGAACGCCGTGAAATCATGTCACTCGTCCAGTCTGGCACTATCGTGATCGCTGTCGGTGGCGGTGGTATTCCAGTCACACGTTCCAAAGTTTTGAAAGTCCTTCGCGGCGTTGACGCCGTCATTGATAAGGACCTTGCTGCCGCAAAACTTGCTGAGCTCGTTAAAGCCGACATCTTTGTCTCGGTGACAGCTGTTCCTAATGCTTACCTCAACTTTGGCCAGCCCGATCAGATCTCCCTCGGGATTCTCACCCCAGCCGAAGCGCTCAAATACATTCGCGATGGACACTTTGGGAGTGGCTCCATGCTACCAAAAATTCAAGCCGTTGCTCAATTCGCCAACAAAAAACGCCTCGGCATCATTACGTCGCCAGAGAATCTCGAACTCGCACTTCAGCGTCGCTCGGGTACTATTGTCCAAGGTTAAACACTACAGATCCAGCCGACCAAAGCAGCTTCATACCACCATACTATCACACCATAAGCATTTTGTCAATAGTACGGCCAAGCTAAGACAAGGCTCTCGCCGCCAATCGCACCGCTTCGCTCCAACTCGTCGCAACATGTGGTGTTCCTGCTAGCTCGCTCGCCTTTAGTCCGTTACGAATCGCCATTGCAATCTCTTGAATCACGATGTCTGCCTCTGGTGCTACCACGGTCGCTCCAATAATCTGCCCCCTTGGATTCGCCGTAATCTTCACAAACCCTGCCCTAAAATCACTCGTATTTGAAGCACTAACCGCATCTAGTGGCACCAACGCCGTCTTCTGCTTCTGCTTCAGCTGTGCACATTCCATTTCATTCAGCCCCACCTTCGCCACTCGCGGCCGAGTATTAGTCATTCTAGTAAATCCAGTGTAGTTGATAACATTCCCAGAATTTTTAATTGCATTCAAAGTCGCCAACTTACCTTCATAAGTCGCTTTCTCGGTGGAGCTCTCTCCACCAATCACGTCACCTGCTGCCCAAATATGCCGACAAGTAGTCCGCAAATTTTGATCAGTTTGAATTCCGCGGTAGGAAAATTTCACTCCAGCATTTTCCAGACCTAGATCCGTTGTTGGCTCTGGTGTTGTCGCAAGCACAATCGCCTCCACGCGTACAGCCTTCTCCTGTCCGCCACGAATAAACACCGCTCTCTGGCTACCTGGCTCCTGCTCAAGGGCAATCACGCGCGAACTTTCCAAAAGCTTTACTCCAAAACGATCGCGCAGATGCTTGCCGACTACTTCACTCGCTTCTGGATCTTCGCGTGGCAAAATTCGATCCTGAGCCTCAATCAGTAATACCTTGACTCCAAGCGCTCCAAAATATTCTGCCAACTCACAACCAGTCGAACCCCCACCTATCACGAGCATTACTTTTGGCAGCTTAGCCATCCTAAGTGCCGTATCTGGCGACCAACAATTCACAGTGTCAATTCCCGAAATACCACTTACCGCAATATTTGTACCAGTTGCAATCAAAAACTTTTCTGCACTAATCTGACGATTTCCGAGCACAATTTCGTGCGGACTAATAAATTGCGCAAAACCATGGTGACAATCAATCCCCGCATTCTCAAAAACTTTTCGACTTCCGCCACCCGATCTTCGTACTGCTGCTGCCTGCCAATTTAAGACTGTTGGATAATTATACCTCAATGTCGAACTCGACATTCCAAAACGTGAACCAGCCACCGCCTCCGCATACAACTGCGCAAATTCTAAAGCTGCCCCATAGGGAATATCACGATAATTCAGAGTTGTACCGCCCCAACGATCAGACTCGACAATTGCTGTATGTGCTCCTAACCCAGCCGCCATCAAAGCTGCTGCACTCCCAGCCGCTCCGCTACCAATCACTACATACTGATAGTCAAACTTACTCATTATCTTTGCCCACCATCTTCATCTTATATTATTTTACCACGATTTTGATAGACATAAGCCAAATCTGCATTATATTTTTCCGCCTCCAGTGCTACTCGTCGATGGATATCATCAATTGTGACGGCTGCCCGTTTTTCCACCCACTTCTCAACCTGCTCCGTAATTTTACCAACAATTACATCTGCTGTCCCAGAAGGTATTTTTAGCGCTCGTGCTTCACGTTGTAATTCTTCTTGCAGTGCCTTTCCACTAAAGTTCATTTTCTTGGTCATGCTAACACCTCAAAAGTAAATAAGAAAAAACCTAGGGCCAAAAATCCAATTCCAGTCAATAGACGAAAAAACATCTTATGTTTCACCCTCCAGCGTTGTATGTCTACCACTGTTTGCCCCTTACGAATCGCAAGCCTTAATGCAACTGGTGGGATTATTGTAATCATGGTATACATTGCTACGGCCAATATTTGATATAGATGTGGCAAAACCAAAATACTATTTGCTGCCACGACAAACAGTACGATAGTAAACGGCATCTCTGCTAAACTCGTCAAAACCCCCAGCGAAAAAGCTTCTGTATTGCTATTTGTCGTTTTTGCACGCTTATCAATAAATCTTGCTACACTCCGTGGCAACCAAAGCTCTGTACTTTTACCACGTCTATAATAAAAGAACCAAGCTGCAATAGCTAATGCTACGAGCATTCCGACCACAATTATCAATTCCTCAATATATAGAGGCTTCTCAAAATATCGATCAAGTATAAAAATCGTCGCCGCCACCCCTAAGAAAACCAACATCCCCATCCCTGAAATATAGCTATCTACTAAGAATCGAGTTTTCTTCCGCACATGTTTCCCTAGGCTTGCATGATAAAGTAGCAAAAGCGCCCCTAAGCTAAGCTGTAAAGTCGCGTGAATCACTGCCGCCAGAAACACCTCACTAAAGGGAATTATCATCTCCATACCAAAATTATATCACACTTATGCTTGCTAGTATTTTTCGCTTCGTGCTATGCTCCAATCATGAAGAAAATTTTATATCATTTTCGTATTAGCTTACTGCTCGGTGCCATTATTTTTAGCACTAACTGTCGGATTTTTGCTGTTAACACGAATAAACCACGACTTACTCAAGATGCCACGCAAAGTAGCCCCACTATAGATGATCAAGACGATAACCTCATTCTCCCAGACCAGCCCAGTAACAAGTTTGAGTTTGGAACTGACCTTATTATCAAAGCTGTCAATCCCGGTTATACTGTTGATGGAACTCAAAATGTCGGTGAGTTCATCGAGCTTCAGAAAAATATCGACAACTCTAACTTCTCGCTCGCTGGTTACGGAATTCATTATACGAATTCCAGTGGCAAAAGCACCCTCCTTCTTGACTTTTCGGAGGGGAGCCTTATGACTGGCGAGACTCTCCTCATGCGTTTTGCTCGGTCGCCAGATAGTGATCGAGCAGACGCAACCTACATGACTACTCTCGCAATGACGACTGGTCGTGTCGAGCTCACCTACCGTGATGAGGTTGTTGATTGGGTTTGTTGGGGTGGTGGAGATGATTGCTTGACTAGCTTCAAGAGTGCTAAGCCCACCACTCTTTTACGCGATCTACAAAACGGTCTTTTCGCGCATGTTGCAGATTACGAACCGAGCTTTAATCCTACCCGCCCTTCCTTAACCATACCTCCACCTCCAGAAACACTTCCAGACGACAAGCCATCTCATGATAGTCCCGAAGCCACTGCGCGTTGTTACGAATTAGAGTTTTCAGAAATTCTCACTTATTACGCCAATGACAAAACTGAGCAATTCATTGAGCTATATAATCGTTCTGATACAACCGTCATCATGGATCAATGTGCTCTGCGTTACAAAAAGAAAACTTACTATTTGTCTGGAGCAATTGCTGCCGATGGCTATTATGCCTATTACCCCATGCATCATTCGCCTAGCTTCACCCTTACGAAAAATCCAAACTCCTCTAATACTATTGAATTGCTTGATGCTAATGGTAGCACTATTGACACGTTAGTTTATAATCACGGCCAGAAAAAATCTACTAGCTATGCTAAATTCTATACTAGTGGTGCCGAAGAAGTTTGGGATTTAACTTACGCTACCACTCCAGGCAACGCAAACATTTACCAAGAATTCCGCACTTGCCCTTCAGGTAAAACCATTAATCCGGAGACTGGGAACTGCGTTAAGATAACTTCCAGCTCTAAAGCGACTGTTTGTCCAGAAGGGAAATATCTCAACCCCTTGACTGGCCGCTGCAAGAAAATCTCTGAAGATTCAAGTACTCCAAAACCATGCGCTGCTGGCTATGAGCGTAACCCAGAAACGAATCGTTGCCGCAAGATTAAATCCGACAATAACGGCGCCAACTACGCTCTCATTCCCAATACTTCTTCCAGCCAATCAACCTTTATTGCCGTTGGTGTCGTCATTCTTATTATTTCACTCGGCTTGATTTATATTATCTTACAATTCCGGCGTGATATCGCCCGTACGGCGCGCAAAGCTATCCAGCGCCTCAACCACGTTCGCAAAGACTTGGTCGCGCGGCGCATCCGCTTTCACCGGAATCAAAAGCCCTAATTCCTGATAATGTTTCAGTACTGGTACGGTCTTTTCACGATACTCATTGATTCGTGTCTGGAAGATTGCTGGATCTGCATCATCTGCTCGCAATCCACGATCGTTTAATAGTTTTGCTGCCTCCCAACGTTCGACTACATCTTTTTCTGACAGCTGCAGCATAATCACCGCTCGAATCGGGTGTCCACTTTGTTGTGCTACGCTCATGACCTGGTTTTCTTCGCCCTCCCAGCGTCCAATCGATGATAATACTAATGGATAATTCAACAATTCATTTTTCTCAAAATAAGGCAAAACCCATTCATAGAATACATTAGAAGGCATTAATTTGCCTTCGCCAGTATGATTTTGTTGTTTTGATTGTTCTAAGGCTCGCACAATAATTCCCGAAGACAAAAATTTTCCTCCGATTGACTCTGCCAACTTTACACCAACAGTATCCTTACCGCTCATTGGTAACCCAAAGATATTAATACTCCCCCGCCCGAGCCAAAGTTTGATGTTTTTTATCTGCTCTTCCATACGTTAATCATAGCATAAAAATCCAATTTAGCTAATTTCCGTCAAAGACAATTATTTCTAGCACTATTGTGAAAAGAGTGCTAATTTGCTATAATATCTGTATGAGTTTGACAAAACGACAAGAGGGTATCCTCTTTGCGATCATAGAAGAATACGCTGAGCTTGCTACTCCAGTCGGAAGTGTGACGCTCGCAAAACTTTTTGATGTTTCATCTGCTACAATTCGTGCCGAAATGGCTCGCCTTGAAGAGTACGGCTATATTGCCCAACCCCACACTTCGGCTGGTAGAGTTCCAACTGATGCTGGATACCGTTATTATGTTAATACTTTGTCCGAAAATCCCGAGGAAGTTGAGTCCGTCGTTCCTCTGCGTCGAGAAATGCCAGACGATAGGCCAATTGAACGTAGCAATCGCGTACTTGAAGTTCGGATTAGCTCACAAACACGCGCCGATTTTGCGATCCGCGGCGCTGTTGATTCATTAGTCGAGTTGACCGGTAATCTTGGTCTCGCTACAATTGGTGACCAGCTCTACATGTCTGGTATCGCTCGACTTTTTACTCAGCCAGAATTTCTTGACAACCAGCGTGTCCAATCCGTCGCCAAGCTTCTTGATAATCTCGAACCTTGGCTTCGTGAAGCAGCTCCTGGGCAGCCACTTAATATCTTCATCGGCCAAGAAAATCCCATTGGCAAGACCTCGCAAGTTTCGTTAATTGTCAGCCGTTTCCGTTCGCCATACTCTGATCGCAGTTATATTGGAGTTCTTGGGCCAACGCGCCAAAATTATGCTCGCGTCATGTCACTTGTTCGCCAAGCTGGGGTTATGCTAGAAAAAGCTTTATCTATAAAATAAGGAAGGAATAGAATGAAAAAATCTCAAAACGAAGATAGCGCTACTCAAAATCTTGACGATCTGCAAGAAACCATGGTACAGTCTAGCGATACGCCCCAGTCTCAACAATCCCTCGACCTTGACCATCAAGCGACTGACGTTAATATCACTGCTAACCCAAGTGATGCTACTGCCGAGTTACTCAACGACCTCCAGCGTACGCGTGCTGATTTTGAAAACTATCGCAAACAAGTTGAGAGCCAAAAATCTCTTGTTATGTCCGCTGCCAAATATTCTACCGTCGAGAAATTCCTTCCCCTCGTCGATGATTTTGAACGAGCTTTGTCTGCTTATCCTGAACAGCTTGCTCCTTTGCGTAAAAATCTTGACAAAACCCTGTCTGTATTAGGGCTGGAACGTATTGATTCCAACCCAGGTACCGAATTTAACCCTGATTTACATGAAGCTGTTTCTGTCGAGAATGACGAAGGCGATGTCGAAGTTGTTGCCGAGACTTTGCGCCCTGGCTATACCTACGACGGCTCCGTGATTCGTGCAGCTATGGTCAAAGTCAAGCATCAGTAATCTTCTATACTCATTTAGCCACAAACATTTTCCTTGAATTGCTCCAAAAAATGCTATAATAATATATATGGAAACAAACGGGAGCAATTTGGAGGTGATTCGCCGACGTGTTCGTGCCAGTGACTACTTAGTCGTGGCGCAGCTTTTTCTGCAAGATAACTACCTGCTTTCACACAAACTCACCTCTGAAGACATCAAACCACGTCTTTTAGGCCACTGGGGAACTTGCCACGGTATCGACGTTGCTTACGCCAATTTAAAATATTATTTTAGTAAAAGCGTAAATACGGATCATGCTGCCGACTCTAGTACTCAGCAAAATCTTGAAAATTTCGATCCTTTCGCTGTAAAACAAAAATCTCGGTCTAAGACCGACGATTATCGTCCAGAAAAACGCATTCCAGATCCAAATTTTCACTTTATTCTTGGACCTGGACACGGTTTTCCTGCTCTCCAAGCAAACCTCTTTTTAGACGGCGAGTTAGCTAAAGTTGATGACAAAGCCACTCTTGACGAGAAAGGTATTGCTTATATTTGCCGTAACTTTTCTTGGCCTAGCGGTTTTCCATCGCACGCCAGCCCTTTCACTCCAGAAGTTATCTGTGAAGGTGGGGAATTAGGCTATTGTTTGGGTGCTGCTTACGGTTACGTACTTGGTCATCCTGAGCGTACAGTTGCAGTTATGCTTGGCGATGGGGAGCTAGAAACCGCCTCCGCTCTCGCTTCGTTAAATCTTATCAAGACTTCTGGCAACCATATTTATCACGGCAGAGTCCTACCAATCCTACATCTCAATGGCTACAAAATTTCTGGACCAACCTTATACGGGCGTAAATCCGAACGCGAGCTCAACGAGATGATTCGTGGATTTGGCTACACTCCAGTCGAAATCAACGGCGATCACCCAGAAACTTTCCAATCCGCTTTGACTCGTGCCGAAAAGTATGAGCATCCTTTCTTCATCTTGCGCACTGAAAAAGGCGCCACCGGGCCAACCGAAGTCCATGGCAAAAAAGTCGCCGGCAACTATCTTGCCCACCAAATACCTCTACCAGATGCCAAAGAAGATCCCGAAGAACTCCAAATCTTGGAAGACTGGCTAAAGAGTTATCATTTTGACGAACTATTTGACACAAAGAAAGGATTCCGCCTATGATTGATGCTGTTGACCAGCCCGGCAAGGATAAATTTTCACCCGCTCGTAGCATCGGTGCAATCATGGCTGACTATATGTCAAAGCACGAAGATTTTTATCTTTTCTCTCCGGACGAAACCACCAGCAATAAGCTTGATGCTGTTTTTGAAGTTTCTGAACGCGCTTGGGACCTTCCGCGCCAAGGTTTTGATTTACCCGAATCCGCTGATGGGCGAATTATCGAAATGCTTTCCGAAAATGCCCTTTTTGCCTGCATGGTTGGTCACCTTGTAGCGGGTGAGCCTGCCGCCATGACAAGCTATGAAGCCTTCTTTACAATCATCACTGCACAACTTCTCCAACATCTCAAGTTTCTTGACCAATCCGCAAAAGTAAAATGGCGCCCAGACTATCCCGCCGCCAACCTTTTATCGACTAGCACTTGCTGGCGTCAGGATCATAATGGTTTTACCCACCAGTCGCCTGCTCTCATTTCTACTCTCCTTAGCCTCCCGAGTAATCGCGCGAACTGCCTTTTTCCAGTTGATGATGTGGCTGCTGAGGCCAGCTTCATCTACATGATGCGTTCAACCAATGTTGTAAATCTTACAACATTTAATAAAACCGATCAGCCCCGTTGGCTTGATTCACATCAAGCCGATGACCAGTTTAGCCAAGGTGGCGCTAGCATTTTTGATTTTGCCTCCGACGAGAACCCCGATTACGTTTTCACTGCTGCTGGCGATATCGTGTCTTGTGAAGCCCTCCGTGCAATAGAAATTTTGCGCAAAGATCTCCCTACGAAGAAATTCCGATTTGTTAATATTTCCGCTTTATCTTACGAAGCCATCGGTACGACCGATTGCAAGCTCAGCCCTAGCAAGTTTCAAACACTTTTTACCCCCGATAAGCCCATCATTGCCAACTTTCATGGTTACCCTGCCACTCTGAAGCAAATTCTCAGTAATTATACCGACACCAAGCGCCTCAAGATCCATGGCTTCCTTGAACACGGCAGTACAACCACTCCATTCGAGATGCTTAGCGTCAATCGCGCCTCTAGATATCATCTCGCGATTGACGTCGCTAGACTTGAACACCGCGATGATTTAATTGAAAAATACGAAAAAGTCATCGCCGACAATACGCGCTATGCTCACGAATACGGCGTTGACCAGATTGATCTCTAACCGTAGACATTTTCATATTGACATATCATATCAAGTATGCTATACTGTAAATGAGACCTCGTAGAGGTTAAGCTTTTGACGTATTGGTATTACCATAATAAGCGTCTGTGCTACAATATAAAAGAATTATGGAATTACTAATTTTAATCATTGCACTACTGTTGTTGGCTGAGACTACTATTTTGCTGCTCAAAACTCGTCAAAAGCCGCTTCTTAGCAACCAGAAACGTAAAATCTATGTGGATACATCAGCACTAATGGATCCACGCCTGATTGCAGTCGCTCAAACCGGCTTTATTAGTGATGATATGATTATTCCTCGGAGTGTCATCGCAGAATTGCAGTTACTCGCTGATGGTAAAGATCCAGAAAAACGTACTCGTGCGCGCGCTGGTCTTGATGCAGTGCGTGAGCTAGAGCGCATTGTACACTTCAACCTTACTATTCTTGACGATCCGCTTGATCACACCCCCGTCGACAATCGTCTGCTTGAGCTCGCCAAAGCTGGTCGCGCCGCTATTTTGACGGGCGATTTCAATCTCCAAAAAGTCGCTGCCACCGAACATATCGACACACTCAATCTCAATGCCCTTGCCCTCGTGTTGCGCAATGAATATCTTCCTGGCGAGCGAGCCACGGTTAAGCTTATTTCTACTGGTAGTGGTAAAAATCAAGCTGTCGGCTATCTCAAAGACGGCACTATGGTGGTCGTCGAACGGGCCGAACGTTACATTGGTACAGAAGTTGAAGTCGAGTTCGAACGTCTTAATCAAACAGCTGCTGGGACTATGATGTTTGCTAAGCTCGTTGCAAAACCAAATTCAAACCCAACTCAGCTCACCAAAGCAGCGCGTGTGCGCCGCTCGTCTACTCCGCGCTTGCGAGCTAAGAAGATAACAAAACCCAAATCTTCTCGCAAAAAATAATCCAAACTTTCTATTTTAACAAAATCCTTTCATTAAAAATTAGCCTATGGTTCATAGGCTAATTTTCTCTCGAATAGGCTAACAATTATTCTTCATCGCTGTCGTCACCCCCCGATAACTCATATGTTTTACGTGTCGTATTACCCTTAGTATCAGTTACTTCGACAACCACTAACTTTTCATCTCCCGTCAAAGCTTGATGTATTGTGCCAGCACTTGCGTTACCGCTATCTACGACCTCACCATCAATCGTAATCTTATAACTCTTCAAATCATACGTCCCCTTCGTCAGCGTAATATTCAGGTACGCCGCATCACCCGAAGCTACCTTATTAATGCTCACCGACGGATGTACGTCTGCCGTTGTATTCTCGCAAGGATCGAACTCATCATAGTTATAACCCTCTGGTACATTTAGAATTTCCACTCCAGACAAAGGATCCTTTGATCTTGTTATTTCCACCGTGATCCGCTTGCTTTCGGGTGTACAATCCGTGGCACGTAAACCATTATCCTTGTTAAAGGCTACACTTTCAGACTGCACCCCAGATTTTTTTGAATTATACCAGCTCGGCCAGATATCTGTAACACCATTAATTGTTAGCTCTTGGACCCCAGCCGGACGTACAGGTTTATCTCCAGATTTCCATTTACCTTCGCTTGCATATAGTTCTTTATGGACTGGCTCCATATAATCTGCCATTACGCGCCGTACCACAGTGTTGTCGCTACTTGCTAGACCAGATCCATCATGGCGCCCATTCCAGATTACTGTAGCGATCGCTGTCGAAAAGCTTGCCATCCAGTTATCCTTCGCTACAGCGCTATTCGTTGTAGTCGTTGTACCAGTTTTGCTGCCCGTCCAAACTCCTGGGATATTGAACCCAAACATATTCGCGGTATTGCCAAACATAATCTTTCGCGCGTTATGATCACCCATAACGTCTGCGATCTCATATGCCACTTGTTCATCGACCACGCGTTCACCTTCTTTGTCTTCCCACTTGTCGATCACTTTACCACTTGAATCTTTGATCTCAAGGATGTAGGCCAAATCACGATACACACCACCTCGCGCGATCGAAGCATAAGCATTGGCATGCTCAATCGGTTTCACCATACAGCCGCTGCCGATCGCCATCGACAAACCCGCACTCGTATTGCCAGCACAGTAGGTTTTATCGCCCAACCCGTGTAAAATCTCTAGCGCATTGTCAATTCCAGCGAGTGCCAAAGCCTTTACTGCTCCAATATTCAACGAGTTACCTAGTGACTGTCTAGCCGTCAGATTACCATAGAACTTTCCACTATAATTTCTCAAGGCACAATCCGAACCAGTATAACCCGCACAGTAAATGCTATCAATATTCTCATCCTTCAATATTGAGCCTGGACCATATACCTGATCGCCAGTCAATGAAAAGAGGGGAGTATAATCCAGTAATGGTTTAATCGAAGACCCTGGCTCCAGATCCGACACTGCTGCATTCACTTCACCATAAACTGGTGTATTCCAGTCAATCGAACCCACCATCGCTAGCACCTGCCCAGTATCAACATCTACCGACGCCAACGCAAGATTATCACTACCATTAATATAAGTTAGTTGTGCCCCATTTGCTACTGCTCGTTCCGCCATCTCCTGTGCTCGATAATCCAGTGATGTCGTAATCGTGTACCCACCAGTGCGCATGAACTGGATTCCATATTTCTCTTCCAGCTGATCGCGCACCTCAAGCACAAAATGTGGCGCCTTAATATTATCGTACTGGCTTGACTCCGGCTGAATCTGATCTAGGATCGCTACCTCTTTGGCGGCTTTCGCTTCATCAGCCGAAATATACTTCATCTCCACCATATCGTCCAAGACCTTATGCTGCCGTTCGATCAATGCTTTATTCCCGGCCGTATTGTAAGGATTAAGCACGCCAGGGTTATTCGGGATTGCCGCAAGCAACGCCGATTCTGCCAACGTCAACTCCTTTGCGCTCTTCCCAAAATACGTCTGCGCGGCACTTTCAATACCATTTCGTCGCCCACCGTATGGTGATTCGTTGAGATACATCGTAATGATTTGCTCTTTGCTGTACATTTTTTCCAGCTCAATCGACAAAATCAATTCTTTTACCTTGCGTGCGATTCCACCGCGGTTTGCACTCGCCGCTTCATCAGAGAAATATATTTGCTTAATCAACTGCTGTGTTAGTGTCGATCCACCTTGTACACCGCGTCCGCTCAAGGTCGACAAAGCTGCGCGCATCAAGGCCCCAATATCTACACCTGGATGGTTAAAGAAGTTGCGGTCCTCAATCGCCACGGTTGCTTGGCGTGCGTATGTTGCAATATCGCCTTCATCTACCACTAACCGATAATCGGCATCACCCTTATCTTCCCATAGCACGATTCCATTGCGGTCGAGATAGGTGTTCACTGTCTCGGAAATTGTCAAATCATTCAGCTGAATTTCTTTGAGCTGGTTTTTATAATAGACAAACAACGCCCCTACTGCGATAATTCCAAGCAAAAAACACGCCGCAAAAATTTTACCAATTCGCCGCGCTCCCGCCTTTGAAAACCAATATGCTTTAATCCGTTCCCACCGAAAATGCGCAAAAAACCTCGCTGGTTGCTCTTTTGGCAACGGTTTAAGCTTCGGATTCTCCGATGCTGGCTTCTTCTTTCCGCTACTTTTTACCTTGTTACTTGCCGACTTGACCATTTTTTTCGTCCGGTCAGCGACCAAACTAGAATAAACCCCCATCTTGCCTCGATTCGAGGGCTTATTTTTCGAACTACTCGCAGTTTTATCCATACCTCTAATTATACCACAAATAGTATAAAAACTACTTTTCCAGCCCCGAAATACACTCAAATTCCCGAAAAATATTAAATTATCACTTTTCTGTCACCTATCTATTGACAAAAACCAATATATGTGATATTATGAAAAAATAAGGTACGCAACAAGTATGCCTTAATCAAGTTATTACGTATACTCAAGATACGGAGCTTGAGTACATTGACAACTTGTGATTCAAAATCATTCTCAAAAGGAGGGGTAAAAAATGAAGCAAGAAGGGATCAATCCCAGTGTTTGTTATATTTTGGGTGTATCTTTACTGTTCACGGCTATTTTCTTAGTAGCCATTTACATTATCTGTGGGGTTATCGAAGTGCCAGAAGCATCACCATTGAGCGATAGCAACTTCATAGTCCAGCCACTTAACGAAGAGCTTTCCCCAACGAGCAATCAGCTCTATGGAGGTGAGAATTTCCTTGCCCATAATTTCTTAAGTATCTTAATAAGTGTGCTGATTGTCTTCTTGTTTGCTCTAAAACGGGAAACATTGTGGGGTTGCATGATAGTCGCCATCGCCTATATGTATCTAGCGAGTCACAAGAAAACGACGCAAACCATCCCCTAGGGGGATGGTTTTTACATCACCACCGCAAACTTATTCTTTCCTCGCTTCAACAGCGCAATCTGATCGACCGCAGTATCTTCCGTCATCTTCACTCCATTTACACTAATCGCCCCCGCCGCTGCTAACTTTCGTGCTTCACCTTTGCTCGCGCATAGTCCAGTTTCTACTAGTAGATCAAGCAGTTTCTTACCCATTTGCCCTTGTGCCAAATATACTCCCATTTCACTAATTTCTTCACCACTTAGCTCGCCCAAATTTCCAGCAAACAGCCTATCACTGAGGTTAATTACCGCTTCGGCGGCATCCTTACCATGCACCACCTCTGTTGTTCCTCGCGCCAGCGCCTTCTGCGCAACTCGCTGTCCAGGATCTTTGGCCTGTTTCTTCATAATTTCATCCACTTCTGGCTTCTCTAGCAAGGTATAAATCTTTAATAGATATTCCACTGCCTCATCGGGTTGATTTACCCAAAATTGGTAAAAATCAAACACCGAAGTCTTTTTCGCATCCAACCATACAGCATTACCTTCTGATTTGCCAAACTTCCGCCCAGTTACCGGATCAATCACCAGTGGCGTACTCCAAGCATCCGCCGTCGCACCCTCTAATCTCTTGATCAGATGAATCCCGCTTGAGCAATTCCCGAACTGATCCGCTCCACAAAGCTGTAAATCAATCCCAAATGTTCGATACAAATGCAAGAAGTCATAGCCTTGTATCAGTGTATACGAAAACTCCGCATACGAAATCCCACTCCCTCCTTCGCCAATCCGATTTTGCACGAACTGTCGATCGAGCAACTGTGTCATCGAAAACACTTTCCCAACCTCCCGCAAGAACTCCAGGTACTTCATCTCCTTAAACCAGTCATAATTGTCTACCTGTGTTAAATCTGGGCTCTGCACCACCCGTTTCATCTGTGCGGCAATGCAGGCTTTGTTGTGTTCGATTTCATCTAATGATTTCAAATCGCGCTCACCGTTGTCTTTCGGATCGCCAATCTGCCCCGTCGCTCCGCCGACCAGCAAGTACGGCTCATAACCATGCCGCACGAAGCATGCACACATCATCGCCGCCGCGAGATTCCCAATCGTCAGGGAATCAGCCGACGGATCTGCCCCCCAATAAAACTTCTTTGACGTCCTCGTATCAAGTTCTGTTGGATCTTTGATGGTAGTTTCGGCTGCAAATCCGCGCCAAATTAGTTCTTCTGATAATTTCATACCTATAATTATACCACACTAGCCTTACTATGGAGTTACTCTATAAACCGTCCCATGAAAAAACGCCCCGAAGGGCGTTTAAACTAAAGAACTTAAAAATCGGTTAAATCCAGTTCGCGCCAAGCAGCTAAGAATTCATCCGCGCCACCCACTGTATTTCCATGTCCCGTTCGCGCTTCTGCGATTGGTACGCCAGAGAAATACTCGGAAATCGCCTGATTACTCAGAAACTCATCGCCCTCCGCCTTACCAGGCCGCTGGCTGATAATGATTCCCTCCGTATTACCTGTTACATACGACGCTCTTGCGAATCCTATGTCTACGAATTGATCCGCGATAAACGCTGTCGAGAATCGATTCCCGCAGTCACTATACCACGGAATAGCACTGAGCCAACCAAGCGGCACTGTTAAGACCTCAAGTAAAACTGAGCCAACTTTCGACGCGATGTTGGCGTATGGTCGTAGGACACTTGCCTCTGGCTCTGGGTTAATCCCCACGCTTTTTGCATTGGGAATTTGTGCCTCAACCTCTCGACCAACATAGTCGCCGATCGAGATTCCGATTACCCGTACGTCATAGCGGTGTTCCTTCGCATCCGCAATCACCTGCTCTGCTATACTTTCAATATTGCACCCTCGCACAGCCTGGTAGTTGACGAATGTGACCCCGCCATCTTTCAACTCGTCAATCAGGAAGCGAAACGCCGACCTCGGCTGATTAACGCATCCAGCAACCAGATAGTACATCTTCTTGCCGTCTGCTATTGGTCGTATAACCTCAAGCTCCGCACCCGTTTTCCCAGTCGTCGCCCAGCAAAACCTTGTCACAGCAAAGCTCAGCATATTTACAAAAAATATGAGAAACAATGCTGGATGACTAGAAATAAAATTTCGCATCACAAAACCACCTCCTCATCTTATCGATGTGATGCACGTCTTTAAAGTTACGCCCCTTCTAAAGGGCTATTCCCATTATAGCACACTTTTTCAAAAATGTCAATATAAATCTTGCTTCAAGGCTCCATAATTCTCCATGTTATACTGGTAATATCTAACTTTGGAGGAAATATGCACCAAACCCCAACTAACCACAAACGCGTCTTAGCATTCGACATCGATCAAACCCTCAACATTGCCAAGACTCCCATTCCGCCCAAAATCGCCGAAGTTCTAAAAAATTGTCTCAATTATTTTGAAATCTGCCCGATTTCTGGTCAGAAATTTGAACAATTTCTCATCCAGATCGTCAACGAACTCAAAAAAGCTGATGTCACCGAGAAACAGCTCACCCATCTCCATCTCTTCGTCGCTCAAGGCACGCAATATTATCGCTACAACCTCAAAAAACACGACTGGGAACAAGTTTACAACTATCCGCTCAAAGAGGAAGATGTTGTAAAAATTACAACAGTACTCGAAGCATCTGCTAAAGAATTAGGCTACTGGGAAGCTGATAAGCTAAAACCAGGCGACGAAATCATCGAAAACCGCGAGTCGCAAGTCACCTTTTCCGCCCTCGGACAGACCATGGGTACTTCCGAAAAATACGATTGGGATCCCGACATGCAAAAGCGCCAAGCCATTGTTGCTAAATGTCAAGCGAAATTACCAGATTTTCTCTACGAAATCGGCGGTACGACTTCAATTAACGTCGCCCAAAAGGGCATGAACAAGGAATTTGGCATGACCCACCTCCTCAAAGAGTTAAAAGTCGAAAAATCCGAAGTCCTCTATTTTGGTGATATGACTCAACCAGGAGGGAACGACTATCCAGTTGTGCAAATGGGAATCGATACGATCACCGTCCGTTCGCACGAAGACACTCTCTATGCTCTTCGTGGCATCCTCGGCCTTGTTCATTAGGAGACCTCTACACTCCATAAAAAGAATGTAATACCGCTGATGGGTATGTGTGTTATAATAAAATTATGAAATCATATATCGTGGGCAACTGGAAGATGAATTTCTCTGTCGGGGAATCATCCGTCTATCTTCATAAACTTTCACAAAAACTCCGCGCGTCGCGAGGTCTCACCGTTGTAGTTTCGCCGTCTTTTGTCGCTTTACAGCCTCTATCCCTCCAGATCGATCGCAAAAAACTTCGTCTAGCCGCCCAGAGCGGTAATCCACATGATTTTGGTGCCTACACTGGGGCAGTTTCTTATACTCAGCTTCGTGGCGTTGTCGATTATGGTATTATTGGTCATTCTGAGCGTCGTCAACTCTTTCACGAAAGCGACAAAGACATTCGTGCGTCTGTTGCTGCTGCCCTGCGCAATCAAATTACTCCGATACTTTGCATTGGTGAGACGGAGACTGAACGTACTTTTGGCGAGACCGAAGACGTGATTCGCGACCAACTTCTTGGTGGACTCTCCGAAGTTTCAACTGAAGACATTGCAAAAGTCATCATTGCCTACGAACCCGTCTGGGCCATTAGCACCACGACTGATGCACGCCTAGCTTCTCCCGACGAAATCGGCAATGTCGCCCAGTTCATTCGTCGCACTCTTAAAGACACTTACGGTGATACGACAGCGAAAGCCATCCCGATTTTATACGGCGGTAGCGTCAACCCGTCTAATGCTGGCGGCTATCTGACTGTTCCTGAGATCAATGGTCTTCTCGTCGGTGGCGCCAGCCTGATCGCTGACCAATTTATTGATATTATTGAAACCGCAAAGAAGGTACAAGACTAACATGGATTCCTCCCGCCCAGCTCAATCTGGATCTTCCATGCCGAACCGGCAGCAGATTGATTTTGGCGCCGCAAAATCCGCATCAGCCAAGCCCAACCAAACTCCTTCTATCTCTGCACATTTTCAAGCCTCTCCAAAATCCGCAGACATCGCCCCACCCACACCTGTTACTTCTGCCAAAGCCGCAATCAATGCCATGTATGCTGAGCAGAACAATCAAGACCAGCCCACAATGGTTATGTCGGCACGCGAAGCAGTCAATGCTGCCGCCAAACAGGCTGGCGTTCAGCAGACAAAATCTGCTGCCAACCTTCATCATGGCTCAATTCAGCGTAGTATGGAATCTACGCGCACTTCCGCCTCGGCCTTGATTCGTCGTGCTGAAGATGAGACTAAAGTTGATGTACATAGTAGCTCGCTTGACCCGCTTGCAAAATCCCAAACCGCCAGTCTCAGCAAGCGTACTGAGCGCGAAATACCAGTCGTACGCACATCGCTCAAGCTCGGATCGGCTGCTCGTCCCAAACCTACGCCCGTTGTTTTGCCCCCTAACGCGCGCATGGCGCAAGTCGCCCGCCCCGTACATAATGTTCAACAGCCGACTTCTTCTAAGAAACTCGGTAAATTGCTAAGCCACGGTGCGATTGATGCGCAAATCATCCAAGCCAACCAATTATCACATGGTAAAAACTCAAAAGCTCTCACCAGCGGACGCTCAAATAGCACGCAACAAGACGATTACGCTTTGGCGGTCAAAATTGTTCCATCCGCACCTGTAGAGGCAAGCTCTCACGCTTCCAAGCGTAAAGTCAGCGCCAACCGTGACCCACAAATGGTTGCTGGCGCTCGTCGCGGATTCAAATCTCGTGCGCAAAAGCTCAGCAGTAAGGCTCAAACCGCCGAAGTTCTTGGGATGGTTACTGCGCACTCTCCGCGTTTTCGCACCAAGCCCAAAGATTTTTCTACCAACCAGCCTACTGGTGTTTCATCTGCTAACTCTTATGTTATGGCCGAACCCCCCAAGCTCAGCTTAAAGAAGAAACCTAGCCATCCCGATGATCTTGGGGTCGTCGAAAGTTACCATCCCGACAATCCACCTCAGCCGATTGGCGACAAGGCTCCAACTGGCAGCCTCAAAGCTCAAAAAGTTGCTGCTGGCCATGTCGGTGCTGCGCCTGAGTTGCCAACAATCAAGGCTGATAATACCTCAAATTATAGCTTCAGCCAGAAAAAAACCGAACCCGACAACAATCGCTATGCGCTTGGTGGGGAATCACCATTTTTGCGCTCTGTCAACGTAGAAAAACGTCCACTTTCTGATAGTCCACAAAAATTCAACCCTAAAGTTGAACATCGCGCGGTCGCTCAGCTTCCCGAACCCAGCAAATCTTCTCCAAAGAGTCGTAAAAATCACTACGCAAAGAAAACTCCTCCAGCTCCTCGTCAAGAATTACCAACCCGCCCTACCGTCATCGTCCCCTCAAATCGTCGCTCAAAAGCCCCACTTGTATTCTTGATTCTAATTACGATTATCCTCGGTGCCGCCGTTGGCGCTGCCGTCTACCTCTGTTTCTTTCAGTAAAAATTAGACTGTTTACTCAAAAAGTACTAAACCTATTGATTTTTTGCACATGGTTGAGCCTCTATTAATGCGGAGGCTCTGTTTTATTGTTTATTAGAACCATCTCAATTTACAATATAGAAACAAAAAATTTTCAGCAAATTCTGCTGAAAATCCCTTATGGTGCGAGTGGAGAGAATCGAACTCTCATCTCAAGTTTGGAAAACTTGCATACTAACCGCTGTACTACACTCGCGTAAGTATGCCTCATGGGGTGGGATACTGGAATTGAACCAGCGACCTTCTGGACCACAATCAGACGCTCTAACCAACTGAGCTAATCCCACCGTGCCAGCATACTTATCTGCATTATAGCATATTCCATGCCAAAGTGAACCCCCACTATCAAAAACACATAATCTCGACATCAATCCTAAAATTGCTAAACCGCTAATGCACATTGTATTATACTTGACATAAAGAAGAAAGTGTGCTACAATGGCAACAACACGCGGACGGTTGTAGGATTCCGCCCGTAGATTGCACATTTAAAAGGAGGATATAATATATGTTTAAGTGGAAAGAATTTTTTTCGGGAAACGTTGAATACGACACGGTGGAGTATGTCAGCTTTCAATACCTCGACCGTGAGAGCGATGAGGATGAGGATGAGGCGTTAAGGCAAGAAATGCTGTGCGCCTTAGCATGGCAGATTGTATGCAAGGTCCTTAAAGAAAATGATCCCTGCATTGATCGCATCCTGCTAGGACTGGAGGAATTCGATATTCCAGAGAGCGCTGAAAAGGCGCGAATGAAAGTAGTGGAATATGCAGTGGCGGATGGATGTTACTATCCCTGGGATGGCCACGCACCAGCGAACAGCACGCGAGCGGCTGTCGCAATCGCTGGTAAAAAGGTAGCCCCCGATGCTATTAGTATTCAGGACGGCAGGAAATTCATATTTGTCTTAGATAAACTCCGAGAAAAATATGAGAAGATTACTGCTAGCGGCACACCGGTTCCATCATGCTCTCAGGCGGCATCAACACCGCAGCCTAAGCCCGAATCAGAATCAAAAGAGACGGCAAAGGGCGACAGCAGTCCTATCACTCGGATGCTGAAACAACTAGACCCAGATAAGCTTGTTGATACGTTCAGTAATCTTTCGCCAGAAAAGCGAAAGGAAACACTGAAAGACCTCATAAAAGAGTACAACGAGGCGGTTCCCAAGGAGCTCCAGACACTCTTAGAGCTTACGGAGTGGTTTAGAAAAATCTGCAATATGGCTGACGGTCTCGGATGCGAGACAAAGCAATTGGCTGGGCTTCTGAACGGTAACGCAAACACCATCAAGAAGCTGGAGGGAAAAATGAAACCCCTGCCAGAAGATCTAAAGGTAAACGACGCTCCCAACTCCGACGAGATTTCTTATATACGTCGGAAAATTGATGGCTTGAAGATAAGGAAGGCGAAAACTAAGAACGCTGAGGAGATCAAGCTGATCAACGAGTTAATTGAGGCATACCAGAATGCACGTCGACACCTCAGAGAGCATAAGCGCGACCTATATGAGGATACATTAGACGATGTCAGGTTTCTCGAAACTCAATTACAGAAATATGGCAACTCTGGTGAGCCCGAGTCTGAGCCTAAGAAACCGAACTCTGGCAATCCTGAGGACGAATCTGGTACTCCGAGCGGCACAGAAAGTAATCCTGAGAATAAACCGAAGCGGGCAGCAGTATCGGCTGGAGACTTTATTCAGTTCCTGGAGGTAGTAGGAGTCGAAGAAGACAAGTATCCTCCATACCTGAAAAAGACTGGGCAGATGTCGCTTACGACAATGCTGACGCTAGCGCCGCTGAATAAGTGGTGCAGAGAAAATGGATATCCAGAATATCCAGAATAGAACAGATCTCGGCATCTTCGCAGCAACGGGACTAGTGTCCCGTATAAATCCTACAATCCCCGCAGCGCTATGCTGCGGGGAGTTTTCTTTTATAAGTATTGACGACAACACCAGTAAATACCATAAAATCCACACCGTATAATTGCCAAACCAGGGCAATTTTACAAGCATAAGAATAATAATCACTAATAGTCAAGGTTATGCTTACATCTGTAAATAAAAATTATTCTAAAATATTGTTCCTCCAAATTATCTAAATTAACAGAGATAAAAGCAATAATATTACGTTAGAGCTAATTTATTATAAAACACTTGACTTTTTCTATGATGTGTGCTACAATGGAATCAGTCGGTACAGACCGCCTACTAAGCGGTTTAGACTGAGGTCCATTAGCAGTCGAATCATCTCAGATACAACCTTAACTGGTATGTTTCTGAAATTGAAAGGGGGAAATAAAATGATATTATTCGGGATATCGTCAATGGCGCTCATAGGCGCCGCCTACTTCTTTATCGATCTACGGATTGACCACTGGGAGTGGGAAAACTGGCAGCGACGCCTGTTCTACTGTCTCTGCATGACTAGTGCAGTCTTTTGCGCTAGTGTTACAGTATGGCACCCGATAATAATTCGGGCTGCCGTTGGCATTGTTGCTATGTTCGTCTTGTGCATTTCGTTGCTTGACCAGCGAAAACGTAATAGGCGAAGAGCCGTGCTATCAATAACACAGGCTCGGAGATTTTTACAAAGCTGCGTAGCGCACGCAGTAATCATGATTTTAATGTTTATCGAGATCATGGTAATTGCCTAGCGTTTGCGTACATTACTTCGGGTGGCACCTCTACTTCTGCCACCCACATACCAAGCTATGTGTTTGGGATGATTCGATTGCGGACTATGGAGTTTAACAAAATGGACCAGGAGTAGAAAAACAAACTGATATAATTTTTAAGCTAAAACAAATAAAACTTAATTTTTATCAAGTATCATAATCTACTAAAAGGAGATTATTATGAAATCAGCAATTAAATCTACAATTGCGATTGCGGCTACTACTGCTGCGATTGCAGGTGTAGCGGCGCTGCCAACGCTTGTTTCGGCTTGGGGTGATAACTATGTCGACCCCGTGACCGGTGCAAAAGGCCGCCCAAGCTACACAATCGATCAGATTAATAATGGTGCCATTGGTGCTACCAAAATTTCTGATGGTGAAGATTACAAAAATAGCCCAAATTATCCAGGTCAGATTATCTTCAATACGATTTCTGACAGCACAATTGGTGACGAGAAAAACTTCGTTGGTGCACGTGAATGTGCTTTAGACGGCACTCGCTGTCTCGATGCTGAGACCAATGCTAATCCAACACCTAATACCAAGTGGAAAGGTAACGATATTACCGTTGAAGACGGCAAAACTTATACCATCCGTCTCTACGTCCACAATAACAACCCGAATGGCTATGATGCTGTTGCTGAAAATACTCGTGTATCTTTCAGTATTCCAAACGGCACCAGCAAACAAATCAAGGTTAACGGATTTATCAAATCCTCCAACGCTACTCCAAGCGAATATTGGGACTATGTAAACTTCAATAGCGAAGTTCCTTTCCATCTTGACTACGTCTATGGTTCAGCTTTGCTGAACAACAATAAAACCCAAGCAGAAGCTGCCGCTGGCGGTTATGGCGACAATGCTGGTTGGAAATTGAGCGATGACATTGTCAAAGCTAAAAGCGTTGATGGTGTGTTAATCGGCTCTGACGCTCTTGACGGCAAAGTTCCAGGTTGTTATGATTTTGCGAACTATGTCACCATCCAAGTAAAGGCTATCTTTGATTACGAATACACTGTTGACAAGAAAGTTCGTCTTGCTGACAGCGAGGATCGCACTTGGAAAGAATCTGTCGATGCCAAGATCGGCGACAAGGTTGAGTTCCGCATTGGATACAAAAACACTAGCGACAAACAACAAGATGGTGTGACCATTAAAGACATTCTTCCATCTAATTTGAAGTATGTTGATGGCACAACTGTTTTGAAGAATAGCACTCATCCGAATGGTGCTACTGCTGCCCACGACTACCTTGTAAAAGAAGGTACTAAGATTGGTAGCTACGGCCCAGGAGCAAACGCTTACGTTTACTTCACTGCTGAAGTTGTCGATGAGAACCTCGCCTGTGGTGACAATACTTTGATCAACTGGGCGCAAGCTGGTGTTGGTCAAAAGACTATCCAAGACAATGCTAGTGTCAAGCTAAACAAGTATTGTAAGGATACCCCAACTCCAACTCCAACTCCAACTCCAGAACCGACTCCGGAAACTCCAAACGAGTTACCAACTACTGGTCCAGAAGCCATCATTGGCGGCATTGCCGCTGCTGGCTCGATCGTGACTGCTGCAGGCTACTACATTGCTAGCCGCCGCCAGTTGCGCTAAGTGCGAGTAATCAATATTGTTTGATCGCTCAACTTAATCAAAACCCCTCCGCAAGGAGGGGTTTTGAGTTGCAATAAATTCCCGATATAGATAGAGTCAGCAAAGGGAGAACCCCGCCCAACGATCCGTGCGGTTTAGCACTACGTCTGTAGGGTAGAAAACTAGACGATAAGAATAGATCGATGAATTGATTGTGCGAGACCAATCAAAGCCATTGAAGCTAGCACCGTAGACCTTACCATTGTTTAGATTGATATTTCCACTACGGACAAAAGCTAAGGGTAGGGAGATGATGTTGGAAGAAAAGATTAAGATGAGATGATACTTGAGTGTCGTTAGAGACCTTGGCACTTGTTGTCTTGGCTGAGATTTTTCGCATCTTTAGATAAGAAAAATCTCACCACTGGTCTCCTAACGACACTCAGGTATCATCATTGAAGTATTATGTCTTTTCTTCCTCCATCAAACACTACCTAGGTAGAGGCAGCGGAGGGGGAAAGCATCTCTGCGTTCAAGGCTACCTGATGGGTTAACATCCGTAGGATTTACACCTAAACCATAGGCGGTAGTAGCAGATCTAAGAACATGTGACCAGTGGTAACTATATTGACCGACAACACTGATGACACCAACACTAATATCCACCCACCCACTACGGACAAAAGCCCATCCTTAACTAGCTAATAGAGTTTCCGCTCCTGCTTGCCTCTGTTTGATCTCTGCAGTATAATACAACAAATCGTGGAGTTGGTTCCAGGAACTTTAAAAGCAGATAAGACAGTTTTTGCTCATGGATTTCCAGCCACATAAAATAAAAAGGGAAGGTGATTTTATGTTAGCTATTGTTTTGCTATTCATTTTTGTGGGAGGTATTATTATCATGTACCGTCGTTGTAAGACGACTCAGAACTATCCATCGCAGTCGCATTGTGCAGACGGTAATTATCGAAATGACGAGCGTGAGTTTAGAACTGTAATATATAACAGGAATCCTCAGCGTGATAGGCGTCATGAAGATAATTGCGATGTATGTGGTGCGTTCTTTGGGCTGGGGTCACTTAGTGAACTCAGGCGGATTGATCCTCGAGATGGACATAAAGGAATCTGTAAGCAGTGTCACGACTGGATTAGTGCCGAATTACAGAAGCAAGATGAATTCATACGGAATGACTCTAAGCTGTTATGCATTGCAGCAAGCTGGGCTAAGGTTCGGCTAATCATTGCACTAGACGTCAAAGATGGTATAATCGATGACTCTTGTGCAAAAGCGGATCTTGAAGCTGCAAAACATTATGAAGAAATGGATTATAAGCGTATTTTACGTAACAGGGAATTTGAGGCGAAACGGGATAACGACCAGCGCCAGCGCCGAGAAACGGACTATGCCGCCGCTAATGAGATTTTAAATCGTCTAAAGTAAAGTCCCAGCTGTCTTTGTCTTTAATTCCGAGTAGAGTCAAAGCACAGCTGCTTTGCCTACTCCAACAAATGCTAAACCCTGGTTCTCTAGAGAGGACCAGGGCAATGTTTTAATGCTTAATTTTCATACCCGGATGTAAATCTTGATAATCGCCATATTTAGCTTTAAACATGGCCGTTGCACTTTGGCTAAAACGTCTACCATCTAGGATCTTGCCAGTTTTGTTGTCCATAAAATCCGTACCGTCAAAAGTATATATCTTTGAGCTGCCATCACGCTGGTATTCGGCGTCCCCGTTATTATTTGTCCCAAGATATGTATATGTACGACCTTTATCATCAACATATTCGCCATGATTAACGTAACTACTAGTAAAATCAGCTTGCATTTTTGCATATGCCGCTCTACGTATATCATTAAGGTACGTCTCAGTTCCTTGCTTCACAGAAATATTATCATTTGTAATTGCTTCACTGGCGTTTCGATAGATCGATTCTAGTTTTTCTGTGCTCATATTCCCATTCTGCACACTATAAAGTAAGTTGCTTAGTGTGTCGTCATTGGCATTTGCAAGTTCAGCGGCAGAACCATTGACGGCTTGACTGCCATAATACGTGTTTCCGTAAATTTTCCTACCATTCACCTCACCAATTTTCTCAAAATTCCCACGCTTGAAGACATCTCCGTTTGCATTCATATCCTTCAAAGTTGCTGCTAACCCGCGGTTACCACTCTTGAACCCACCATGATCACTCATTAAAGTTTCTTTTGCGGCTTGCATACCGGCTGACAAAACTGGCGGCAATCCAGCACTTCGCGCTGCCTCCTGTGCATTGTAGAGCCTACGATTAATCACGCGCTGAATACGATCTTGACCGTCTGGCGTGCTACCAACAACGTCCTGTAAGGCACGAAGTCTTGCAACTTCAGCTTCGTTAGTTGGGTCTCTATCGACTGCTTCCAGAGCCTTTTCATATTCTAATTCCTGTGCATCTAAGTCGCTCATGAAGGTACGATCTCCTCTATATGTATTTTCATGAAACTTTCGCAGCTCTTCGTTTTGTCGACGTTCAGCCCCAGCCAAGCCACCAGCCGCCGTCATCTGTGCGCGCCGTTCAACGTCCTTTTGTCTCGCTACGGCGTTAATCCTCCATTCTCGACTACGGTTACGCGAGCTTGCTGCCGCATCTCCAATAGCACCTCTAACACCGCCTCTGCCGGCCCACCTACTCGCACGTTCTCGAACACTTAAGCCGTGAATATCGCGCCACGTCTGACGTTTTAGCGTCCGGTTTGCGCTCTTTGCTTGTGTCTTTGCTACTCTGTACCTATATCCATCTGATTTTTGAATCATTTTCGTTGTTCCACGATTCAATCCACGTCCAAAATTCGATACTTTCATTCCTATATTGCCCATCGCCGCCATTGAACTTTTCAAGATGCTGGGCACAAAGAAAAACGGTACGGTCTGAATCAGCATTGCTACCAGTACATAGAAGAATCCTGTATTTTCGTTCACGTTCGCGAGCAATAACTTCGAAGCAAACTGTCCACCACCCATCAATGCTCCACAGATAGGAT
>CAOQYN010000002.1 GCA_948514425.1 uncultured Candidatus Saccharibacteria bacterium | reverse complement strand
TAATCTTTTCTTCCAACATCAAACACTACCTAGGTAGAGGCAGCGGAGGGGGAAAGCGCGCCATCGGTTATATCCATCGGACGGATTAACACCCGTGGGATTTACTCCCAAACCATAGGCAGTAGTGATTAGCCTGGATACTTGTGACCAACTATAAAGACTAGATCCGACATAACTGGCTTTGCCGTCGCCAGTGGCGATACCCCCACTACGGACTAAAGCGCCTCCAACATCATCTTCCTACCCTTAGCTTTTGTCCGTAGTGGGTATGTCTATCTTGGTGACGGTAAGGCTTACGGTGTCGGCCGTAATCTCTATGGCTGGTCGCGTACGACTCTGTCCGACCTCTACGCTTATTATTTAGCCGTAGAGCCTACTGGGACTTATCCGTCAAACGGCTTCAATCGGCTAGATGGTTTCCCCCTCCGCTGACGATAACTAGTTAAAAGCAATATTCCCTCACCTCGGCATTTCCATATTTCACACTCCACCAGTTCGTGTCATCGGTATATCCAGTAATATTGTGATGAAGGCCACGCACAACTTGACCATGCGCTACGATTAAGATCTTATCGTCGTCCATATGTTTTGATTTTATGTCGTTAAGAACAGATTTGGTGCGAGCGAGTACATTTTTAACTGGTTCAATGTTACCGATGTTGGCGTTGAGTTTGAGATCGCCAATATCATACCCTGTCAATGCAACCCAATCGTTCACTTCTTGACCTTCAAATTCACCAAATGAACGCTCCATCAGCCTAGCATCAAATAATATTTTATATTGACCATCGGTAGCAATCTCCGCAGTTTTAGCAGCACGCTTTAACGGAGAGGCGTAGACCGCGTTAAATTTTATATCTTTAATTTTCATGTATAATTCTTGGGCCTGCTTAATTCCAACATCATTTAAGGGAATATCTGAACGACCTTGAGCCCTGTGTTGGACGTTCCAATCGGTTAAACCATGGCGAGCGATATAGAGCTTCATTATGCATATTCCTCAATTTTTCTACCGATATAACATATTATGCCATTAGACTTTGTAAGCATTGCTAGATAAACTCCTTTTATGAGTTTTCTCTGAACAAAAAATAGGACACCGCGAGGGTGTTCTACGTCCTATATACAGATGAGCTTTCGCCCGGCTGTCGCGATGCCCTATTCCAGGGCGAATACGAGACCAGCGCAACTCATCTGCACAGATAAAACTCATCTATATTTTGATAACGTAGAACACCTTAATTGTATCATAAAACTTGCAAAAACGATAATGATTAAGTAATTAGTAGAAAATGCCTCATTCTCGTATGGAATGAGGCATTTTGTGAGCTAATCTCATCTCAGGTTTTACCTGATGGTGAGGGGCGAGTAGACGTTGTTGCTCGGCTTTGTATGGTCGTGGACTGGTGCATTGACCACCCCGAATACACTGCAAAGATCAAGGTTATACCTAAGAAAGACTATCCGGTGCTGATGCCATGCGAGTTCTGAGGCATACATATACAGGCAAAGAGATTCGAACTTTTAAGAAAATACAGCTCAATTGGAGCCGCAGAGGCTTAAAACAATGACAATGAAGAAAATAAAAGAAATACAATGTCAATGGTATAATTAGTTTTCCACAACGCTTATGATTAAGCTTTTGCTTTTTACGAAAACATACTTTATAATGGAATTAATGCGTATATCGCAGGGGGATGCGCCGTTAGGCCGTCGTAATAAGTAGCTCTACGAATGTGGGGCTATTATTATTTATGACAGCAGTTTCCTACCATACCCCTTTCTTCCGGAATAATAGTATTTATCCGAGAACCACTCAATGAGATCTTTCATAAACTTACTAGAAATATGTCCTATCTCGCCAAAAAGCATTAACGTATCTAGTTTTGTAGCTAAAGCTAGTAGATCTGCAAGTTCTAATCCTTCTATCCTGCTTTCCTTATTTTTTAGCTTAATATCCTTTGAAGTGAACCTCTGGTTAATAGCCCCTGCGGATACATAACTTGTGCCAAACTCGTAAATACGAGCGTACTGACGCTTTAATTCGGAATCTTCTTTTTCCCCGCGAGATTCAAACATTACGTCCCCTCGGCCATTATTGATCTCCAGAAATTTATAATATCTTTCTAATAGTACTTCTAGGCAATAGTAATATGGGTGATTTGGTTGAGGATATTTCTTTTTATGCTCGACTTTGTCTATAACGACACAAAACAAAGTAAAATTCGTTTCCGATATAAGATTTTTCATCAATTCATTCCATTGCCTTTCGACAGATTTATTCAACAAAACAGAATACGCCCCCGTTCTGTCTTTAATCTCGTCTCTATGCAAGGTGATTTTTTCGTCTCGGTCGCCAGTTATTAAGTATTTCATTTCTTCAATTCTAGGGCGTAGTACATGCGTATATTCATAATCAGAAATAGCAATCCCAGTAAGAGCAAGATAGCGTTTGCCGACCTCCGCATCGAGACGACGAGGATACGACGAATTGCCGGTTTCGTCAACGTAAAGTCTAAATTTATTTTTGCCATCCATTATTCTATTATAACCGATAAGCAATATAATAAAGATATACTGCTAAACAGCACACTCTTAAACCAGTAAAGGCACTATGGCAAAACGCCACCCATTCAAGAAAGCAAAACCTGGCGAACCGATACCGGTTACTGCCAGGCAACTTGAAAGTTTCATGCTCGAACATAACGGCAGATTTAATTCACGCGATTACGATAAGTTTGAGCGCATGGAGCTAATGGAATCGCCCGTTCGCGACGCGATCCACGAATTAAAGACTTATTCCCTAGAAACACTAGCACAGCGCTTCGATGTGCGCCTTTTGGGGCGCGGTAAGCGCGTTTTTGCGAGGTTAGATACCGAAGACGACAAATGGTACTACTTTTCCCTCGCATACATTCCACGCGCACTAAATAACCGCGACGTGAATGATGCAATAGTTCAGATGTTCTTCATTGGCAAATGGCGCGTCCACAAGCTTTCGCTCTGGGCCGAGCCAGAAGATATTAACCATTATGGCAACGATTCTAACAAAACATTCTATCATTTAGTCAATAGATAGCGTCCACTTAGACACAATCGGGTTTTGAAAGTTATTGCACAGAAAATATGGGTGGGATTTTTTATTGACACGAGACGGTGAATTGTTGCGAAGTAGTATAATAGTAATATGAATATTCGCCAGGTTAAACAATTCTTTAATGATAAAAAAGAAACACCTTGTCCACTAACAGAGCGACTTATTAAGGCCGGCTATCAACAAACTGGTGGCGGATACATAGATCTAGCGAAGAGGCGCGACTTAACCGTAGATTATACGAAAGCCGAACCTACGCAGTATTGGCATCTTATCGAGGAATACTGCCCTTCCGTAGATAAAGACAAGTCTTTCAATAAGAGTATTGTTTGCGGCGAACTAATATTCTGGATGGCCGAAGTATCAAGAGCCGTGCCGGAAGATAAGTTAAAAGAACTACTCGAATGCATAATCGCGGACGGAAACGGCACCACTCCGCCAAAATACGACCGCGTCAAATGGAATAAAGAGATCCAGAAGCTTTGCTTTGACGCGATCACTAATGTAGTCGAAAACCAATAACTTCCCTGTGGAAATCTTAAGATAGAAACGGTCGTCCTGGCGGCCGTTTTAAGGTGTTTCTATGTTATAATATAGTTAGAATATTTATCAACTAATTGCGGCAAAGAAAGATAAAATATGTCTAGTGATTTCAATGAAGACACACGTGTAAAATTACCAGCCCTCGTGCATTTAACAAGGCTGGGCTATAAGTATCTCTCACAGAAACCGGACTCATTCAAACAAAACCTTATTCCAGAAACAAATATTTGCCGCGATATCTTCACTGAAGCGATTCATACACTCAATCCAGACAAAGAAACCATCAATATAGACGATTTGCTAGAGAAAATTCGGCTCGATCTAGAAAACGATGATTTGGGCGAAGAATTCTATAAAGATCTCATTAAAGGCAAAGACGATATTAAACTTCTAGATCTTGATAATTTCGATAATAATCAGCTGCATTGTGTTACCGAGCTTACTTTCAAGAATGGCGAAGACGAGTTTCGTCCAGATATCACAATTCTAGTAAACGGCATACCGCTAGCTTTTATTGAAGTAAAGAAGCCTAATAACCACATGGGCATTAAGGCTGAACGCGACCGCATGAATATGCGCTTCAAGAATCCAAAATTCAAGCGCTTTATTAATGAGTTCCAGCTGCTCATTTTTTCAAACAATATGGAATACAACGATGCCGATCGCAATAAGCTAGAGGGCGCATTCTATGCAACGACATCAAAAAACACTTCAGCTAAGTTTAATCACTTCCGCGAGCAAAGAAAGTCCGAATTCGTAGATGAGATTAAAAACGTCGACGAATCGGTAGAAACCTTTATCCTGAAAGATAATGACCACGAAACAATTAAAACTAGTCCGGAATATAAGACAAATCTTAATCCTGATTCTCCAACAAACAGAATTATTTCGAGCCTTCTTTCAAAACCGCGTTTCAGTTTCTTTCTCAAATACGGCCTTGCCTATGTTCGCCAAGTAAACGAATCAACTGGCGAAGTTGAGATTCAGAAGCATGTCATGCGTTATCCGCAATACTTCGCCGCTAAAGCTATCGAAGATAGGCTAAATAAAGGCGAAAGACGCGGTGTTATTTGGCATACGCAAGGATCCGGCAAGACGGCTCTCGCGTACTTCTCCACTCGTATTCTTGCAGATTATTACTACAAAAAAGGTGCCGTTCCGAAATTCTACTTTATCGTAGATCGTATCGACTTAGCAAAACAGGCTCAACAAGAGTTTGAAAAACGCGGCCTTAAAGTGCGCACCGTAAATAGTCGCGATGAATTAGTTAGAGAATTCGCTAGTTCTAGTGTCACAAAGAGCGGCCAGCTCGAAATCTGTGTCATTAATATCCAAAAGTTCAGCTATGATACTCGCGTACTTAATGAAAGTGGTTACGATTTGAACACTCAACGCGTTTTCTTCCTTGATGAGGCGCATCGTTCGTATAACCCTAAAGGCTCATTCCTAGCAAGCCTATATAATGCGGACAAAGATTCCGTTAAGATTGCTTTAACAGGCACGCCGATTATTACTTACGATGGTGATCCAGATAATCCAAACTCAAAGCCAAACGACCGTGCAACAACTCGTCAGATTTTCGGCGACTACATCCACAAATATTATTACAACGAATCTATTCGCGACGGCTTTACGCTACGCCTAGTACGCGAAGAAATTGAAGCGAAATACCGCGAAATTCTTAATCGCGCATATACAGACATATCAATCCAGGTTGGCGACCTAGATAAGCGCTTAATTTATGCTCATCCAAACTTCGCTGAACCAATGCTTGACTATATCGTTAGAGATTTAGAAACTACGCGCGTAGCGAACGACGATAAAACAATCGGCGGTATGATCGTAGCAAATACCGCTATTGATAAGGGCGACGATTTAAGTCTTAACCAGGCTAAAGTTCTCTACAATCTTTTCCAAGAGAAATATGGCGATAGATACACTTGCGCCATGATTACAAGCCAGGAAGGAGACAAAGAATCGCGCCAAGACTTAGTAGACGATTTTAAAGCTGGCAAGATTGATTTTCTTATCGTGTTCAATATGTTGCTAACAGGCTTTGACTGTCCAAGACTTAAAAAGCTTTATTTAGGACGCGTTATTAAAGCCCACAATCTTCTCCAGACCTTAACGCGCGTTAATCGTCCTTATAGAGACTACCGCGTTGGATATGTCGTAGATTTCGCAGATATCTCGCGCGAATTCGATATTACGAATCAGGCATATCTCCACGAATTAAAAGAAGAATATAAAGGTTCAGTCGATGAAGGCGACGAGGATAATATCTTTGGCTCGTTATTCGTCAGCAAAGAAGAGATCGAAAAGAAGATCCAGAACATTAAAGCTACGCTCTTCACATATGACACAGAAAATCGCGAGAACTTCGCTACTCAAATTACGAATATTACCGACAAGAAAACACTCGTAGACCTCCGCCGCACACTTAGCGACGCTAAGGAAGTTATCAATCTTATTCGCCTATTTGGATACGACGAAATAGCGGATAAATTAGATCCAAAGTTTATAGCGACCGCCTTCAATATTGTTAGCGACAAGATTAATCTCATGAACGCAACAGAAGCGCTAGACAACCATGAAGATGCCAGAAGGCTTCTAAATCTAGCTATTGAAGACGTTGTATTTGATTTTAAGAAAGTCGGCGAAGAAGAGCTACGACTCGCCGCCGATGAAGGCGAAGAGTTAACGCGTAAGATCCGTTACGGACTTATTAATAACTTCGATCATGACGATCCGGCCTGGACGACGCTGTACGACGAATTTAGGCGCCTTCTCGAAAAAGAGCAAATAGAACACGCTTCGATGACTGTCGAGCAGCAGAACGAGATTAACGCGGCTTTAAAGCGAATTTATGACACCATGGTAGAGCTGAACCGCAAGAATAGCCTACTTCGCGACAAATATCGTGGCGACGTTAAGGCGGCAAGGGTTCACAAACGAATTGTCGGAAATCCAGAATTCGATATCGATGACGCGTCAGCCTATTCAACAATTAGCTACGTAAAAGACTTAATCGATGACCAAGTAAAGAAAAATTCAGCCATTATAGAAAATAGCACTTACTTTAGTGACCAAATCCTGAAAGCTCTCGCCGAAACATTTACGTCAGGTGCAACTAGAATAAGTACCTTTACTGCTCTAAAGCGTGCAGGCGAAATGTTGGCCGATGAATATTATAAAGAATATAAAGGAGAAGAAAACTAATGCGAGACGTAGAACTCGAACAGAAAATAAAAGACCTCATTGATGGTCTTAAGGGTATTTGTAATGCCTACGGCCTTTCTGGCGACGGCAATGAATACAAAATCATCTCCCAAAGCTTTCTTTATAAGTTCTTAAACGACAAATTCATTCACGATGTTTGTGAAGTAGAACCGGAATTAAAAAATGCCAACAATCTGCAAGATTCATTATTTAGAAAGACTGAGGACAAGTATGAAATATTGATGGCAAAACTTGGCGGCGGAACCGCTAAATTGAAACCAACTCAATTAATCTCGTATCTCTACGCGCAACAGAATGTTGATGATTTTTATAAGAATTTCAACGAAACACTAAACGATATCGCCGTTCAAAACTCCGGCACATTCTCTGTCCACACAGCCAGCAATAAGAATGTTCTACTATTCGATGCGAACCTATTCAACGTAATTACGGATGAAGACAAACGCGACGATGCAGCACGTGCAGTAATTAACCGTCTTTCGGAAAATCGCTTCGATTTTGTCGAGGCATTTGGACATGGCTTCGATTTTTTCTCTACTATCTTCGAATATTTAATCAAAGACTACAATACTAACGGTGGCGGCACCTACGCCGAATATTATACTCCACATTCCGTTGCGCGCATTATTGCAAAAATACTAGTCAATGGCAACGAAAATCTACAGGACCAAAAAGTTCTCGATCCGAGTGCAGGTTCCGGCACGCTCCTTATGAATATTGCGCATGAAATTGGCATAGATCGTTGTTCTGTATATTCTCAAGATATTTCGCAAAAATCATCTAACCTTCTTCGATTAAATCTCATCCTAAATAATTTAGCCCATTCAATTACTAATGTTGTCGAAGGTAATACGCTGACGGCACCAAAACATACTGGTAAAAAATTTGATTTCATCGTAAGTAACCCACCGTTCGGATTAAGAAAGAATGCCTATGAAGATAGTTATAACGAAATCAATAATAATCCAGTTTGGTCGGAAAGATTCTTTGCTGGAATTCCTAATCTCCCAAAAGAAGATAACGACAAATCCAAGGCCAATGTTTACTTATTGTTCTTACAACATGTCCTTTGGATGATGTCGGATAGTGGTAAGGCGGCTATAGTCGTTCCGACTGGTTTTATCACAGCGCATAATACGATTGAAAAGAAAATACGCAAACAGTTGATTGAAAAAAAATGGCTAAAAGGCGTTGTATCGATGCCATCATATATTTTTGCAAATACTGGCACTAACGTTTCTGTAATTTTTATCGACAAAACAAATAAGGATGATACAGTAACACTAGTAGATGCATCAAAGCTTGGCGAAAAAATCAAAGAGGGCAAAAATCAGCGCACAATTATAAGAGCGGAAGAAGAGCAAAAAATAATTGATGCCTTCTTAAATATGGAAGCAATTGAAAACTTTAGCGTAAAAGTTGGATATAACGAAATAAAAGAAAAAGATTATTCTTTATCTGCTGGACCATATTTCGATGTAAAGATTGAGCATGTAGATATTACAGAAGAAGAACTATGGAAACGGGTTAATGCATATAAAAATTCGTTAACAGAACAATTTTCCAAAAATGAGAGATTGGAAAAATGCATTTTGGAGCAGATGGAGAGAATAAAAAATGCAAATCGTTAAATTGAAAGATGTTTGCATCGGAAAAGGTGAGTATGGCATCGCCGCATCGGCAGAAGAATATTCCAAAAACAAAACTCGCTACCTAAGAATAACTGACATTTCCGACTTTGGTGACTTACTTGATGATGACCGCAAGTCTATCTCATGCAGTGGATGCGATAAATATCTACTCCATGATAACGACATTGTTTTTGCAAGAACTGGAAACTCTACTGGAAGAGCTTTTTTCTACGAAAACAAATACGGATCTTTAATCTATGCTGGCTTTTTAATTAAATTTCATCTTGACGAAAGTAAATTGAACCCTAAGTATATGAAGTACTATACCGTTTCAAATACTTACAAAAACTGGATCGCAAATGGGCCTACTGGAAGTACGCGCGGAAATATGTCTGAGGGAGATTTTGCCAATATGCCAGTATTCTTGCCTGAAAGGAAGGTACAGGATGGACTTGTAGCAATAATGGAACCTATCGACGATAAAATTCAAAACAATAATGCTATCCGCGCCAATCTTAATGCTTTGTTAAAATTATTCTACGATTATTGGTTTTTGCAATTTGATTTTCCAAACAATAATGGAAATCCGTATAAGTCTAGTGGGGGAAAAATGGTTTATAACAAAGTTCTAAAGCGCGACATACCAGAAGGTTGGGAAGTTGTAAAAATCAAAGACATTATAAGCCATATTAATACAGGGTTAAACCCAAGACAAAATTTCAAACTTAACAATGGAAATATTAAGTATATAACCGTAAAAAATCTAACCACAGAAGGCACAATAGACTTCACTTCATGCGACACTATTGATGATAACGCGTTGGCTAAAGTTCATAAACGATCGGATATATCTAAGGGAGATGTCTTGTTTGCGAGTATAGCGCCTCTTGGAAGATGTGTCATCATTCGTGAAGATCCAAAAGGGTGGGATATTAACGAATCTGTATTCTCAATACGACCAAAAAACAAGAACCTGTCCGAATACTTATATATGTTTTTTATGAGCGAATATTTTATTAAAAAAGCCGAGCATAGCTCAACCGGTAGTGTCTTTGACGGTATCAGAATATCCGTCCTTGAAGATATGGAAATAGTTATACCGCCAGTAAGCATATTAAACGAGTTCAATAAAATCATTTCTCCTATTCTTGACTTAAAGTACCAAAACGAAATAGAAAACCAGCAATTGAAAGGAATCTACAACTTCTTACTTCCTCTTTTAATGAATGGACAGATAAGGATTAGTGACTAATGCAACCTTTTCTCGACTTTCTAAAAAATAACGCAGGGCTCGTAGCAATACTTGGTGTAATTGTCGGTTGGGGGCTCTCATCTCTAACTAGCTTATTCCTGTATCGTCGACAAAAGAAAGATGACGAAGAAAAAGACCGGAAGGAACGTTTCAAACATAAAGGCGAGCTTTTGGCGTCGGATGGCATGAGCATTCCGAATGAAAAAATATATAACGCTAAAAACATCAACGCCTTATTCTGTTCTTACAAAGCTAACCTAAATATAAACGGCGAAGTCGATGTGGAATTTCCAAAAGGCATCAATAATATTAAGAAACTAAAACATCATATGGTTTATCTCGAGAATATTGGAGAATCAGATATCAACGAATTGGAGATTGCAGTAGAATCACCGAAACATCATGTACTAATCGAAAAGAACCATATTGAAGAATATGTTAAAAAAGGCTTGGTGAATTATGGAATTCTTTTAGATCGAAAAATTCGTAAAGGCGAAGTAATATTACTAACGATCTATTATTTCGAAGACGATCCGATTGTAAGTTTATTTAGCGCTTCGCTTTTGTTGTTTTATCATGACTCGCTTAATAACGTTTGTGAACAAGCTCTATTTCCAGAACAAAATAATACATACCCACCTTCATTAATAACCTTGAAAGAATGGCGCACACACGTTGATGTAAATAAAAACCTAGACCATTGGAAAAGAAGATTAAATAATAAAAACCTCTGATCCCTGCGAAGACCTTTTATGAAACTACAAGGTACGCACCCTTTTCAAAATAATCAATTGCGGCAATCCTCGCAGAGTGTTCGTATTTAAACTTACCTTCGCAAGAATTGCAAGTTTTCGAACTCTACCAAAAACAGGGGTAGGAATAACAAAGAAACGTTTGTTCACATATCTCCCCACACTTCCAAAACGCTTATGCTTGGTGTTTTCAAACTTATGTAATATACTTATGTTAATTGCGGTGCAGAGTTCTGCGCCTTTCTCCAGTGAGATGGGGTAGCCCCTCATATTTTATGCGCAGATTCTGCACTACAAGTGATGCTTGCCGTCATAAAATCGGCAACATCTCGGGTGGAGAAAGTATGTACCTTAAATGCAAAAGGAACAGCCGGTCGTAGAAGATCGAAAAGAAGCCGTCAAAAATCTAGTGCAATTACTTTGCGCATTAGACGACATAGACGATTCGCCAGAGCGCGAGTCCAACAAAGGAAAAGGAGTGTGCGACGACGGAGTAGTTGTCGTGTTCTAAAACTATGAATAGAGCGCTAATCAATGCGAGTAGCGGCATAGTTCAGAAACCGTTACGCTACGTACTTTACGTGCGTAAATCTTCCGAAGATGCCGAAGCTCAAGCCAAATCATTACCAGACCAAATCGCAGATTGCAAAGAATATGCGAATAACCATGGTTTGCTTCTAGTTGGCGAACCGATCCAGGAATCTAAATCCGCGAAGAAATCCGGCAACCGCCCGCTTTTCTCGCAGATGTTAAAAGATATTGAGAAAGGTAAATACGATGCCATTCTCGCCTGGCACCCAGATCGTTTATCACGAAATTCACTCGAAGCCGGAATGGTTGTCGATATGGTTGATAACGGAGTCATTAAAGACCTGCGTTTCCCGACCTTTGAATTTCATAACGATTCAAGCGGCAAGCTGACGCTAAATATGCTCTTCGCCCTTTCAAAGCAATACTCAGAGCATTTATCAGAAAGCGTGCAACGTGGCGTCGATTCTAACCTCGAACAAGGCAAATCAGGCGGTATGCCGAAGTGGGGCTATATTAGAGACGACGTATCCGGCTATTACAAGCCAGACAAGAATTTCAAGATGATCCAGAAAGGCTGGCAAATGATCCTAAACGGCGCATCACAAATGGAGGTCTACCGTTACTGGAAGATGAACAACGTGGAGCGCTCTACGAAACTATCGCGCCGAAACAAGCACGTCAGAAGCTACGGCGTCTGCGAAAGCACCGCAAACCACATCTTCCACGATCCGTTCTACTACGGAATCTTAGAACAAGGCCGCAACTATGTAGATTTGCGAGTAGTAACGCCAAGCTTCAAACCAATGGTAACCGAAGAAGAATTCGACCAAGTCCAGAAAATGTTTAGAAAAGACCGCGGATTGGTCCAATCTTCCTACTACGAGAATCAAAAGGCTACACATGGCAAATACTTCTTACCATTCCGCCACCTTATCAAATGCTCGGTATGTGGCCATTATATGATTCCGACTAGAAACCGCGGACACTCTGGCACGTATTACCTCAATTATCGTTGCCACAACAAAGCCTGTACGCGTCCAAAGAACAATATACGCATGCATGTCATCATGAACCAGCTTTACGAAGAATTCAGCCGTATCAGTCAGAAATACGGCTTTACAAGCTTTGTCGACGACATGACCGAATACGCGAACAAGAAGATGCAAGAAACCACTGTCGAGAAACACGAGCTACTCGGCCAGAAAACGCAGAAACAAAGAAAGATCGACGACCTTGCCGAAAAGTACGCTGAACTCGACAAAGAGTCGCCAAAAGCCGTCAAAGATAAGCTCAAAAAAGACATGGCAGATTTGCAGAATGATGTTGTAAATATAGACGAAAGAATCAAGCAAATTGAAGCCAAAAATAAGAATCCTGAAAAATTACGCATGACTATCGAAAAGTTTTCGAACTCGCTAAATTCGCTAATTAACAGGTTAGAAAAAGGAGATCTCGTCGAAAAGGACATTTTGGTCAGAAATATGGTTTCGAACCTTGAAATTGATGCACAAAAAAGGGTGATTTACAGATATAAATCACCATTTAATTTCATCTTCGAACCTGAGTTTTCCACAGGTTCCCCTGTTGGTGAGTCGGGAGGGACTCGAACCCTCGACACCCTGCTTAAGAGGCAGGTGCTCTAACCAGCTGAGCTACCGACCCAAATGATCTTTTTTATTATATCACAATTTTTAGTTTGTGGGAGAAAACCTTTTGATCTTTTTAACAACATAGTAAATAGCTCCTGGTCTAATCCAACTTGGCTAGACCTTTTTGCTTTCTACGTATAAGTCTGTAACATGATAAAATAGTAGCATGAAGATAAGTGAGAATGTACCGATAGCTGAGCTTACTACGATGCGACTGGGTGGCGTAGCACGCTATGTAGTAGAAATAGAGCGGCCAGAAGATATAGCAGCGGCTTATACTTTTGCGAGAGAACGGAATTTGCCGACCTGGATTATGGGTGAAGGAGCAAACACTATCGGACGAGATGAGGGCTTTTCGGGTGTAATAATCTTGAATAGATTAAAAGGAATCTTTGTTGAGCAAGATGGTCGATTAATTAACGTGGAAAATTTGGATGATGGGGACTTTGGTGAAGAAATCACTTTGATGGGAATGGGGGGAGAGAATTGGGATGATTTTGTCGAATTTGCCGCCCGAAAAGGTTACACTGGAATTGAAGCAATGAGCATGATACCAGGTACGGTTGGAGCTGCCCCGGTGCAAAATATTGGAGCATATGGGCAAGATTTGGCGGGAGTAATAGAATCGGTCGAAGCCTACGATACTGAGTTGGGGGAAATTGTAACCTTAGAACCATCAGAAATGAGGATGGGATACCGCACGACACGCTTTAATACGGGTGAGGATGCGGGTAGGTTTTTGATTATTTCGGTAAAGGTAAAACTGAAACGCGGTGAACTAAAACCACCGTTTTATAATTCCCTGCAGCGGTATATTGATGAACATAAAGTGACAGATTTTTCCCCGCTAAGTATTAGAAAAATGGTTTGCGAAATCCGTGACCAAAAATTGCCTAACCCTAAGAAAGTAGCGAGTGCTGGCAGTTTCTTTAAAAATGTCCGTGTGGAGCCAGAAAAAGTGGCAGAAATCAAGGCGCAAAATATTCCAGTCTGGGAAAATGCTGACGGGAGCGGCAAAATTAATACTGGGTGGCTGATTGAAGCTTGTGGCTTAAAAGGTAAAAGGATGCATGGATTCCTAGTCAGTGATAAGGCAGCGCTGGTTTTGATTAATGAGGACGCTAAACACTATGCTGACCTTGAGGCGGCAAGGCGGGAAATTATTGAGGCCGTCAAAAAGAAGTTTGGTTTCACAATAGAACAAGAACCGGTTGAATTATATCATGAAACGAATAATATTAAAAATAATTATGCGGAAAATGAATAATGAAAATATTGAATGGGCATGATTTGGCTGACTATATGAAGGAAAATCAAGCACATACAGTGCAGAATTTGAAGGCACATAAAGTTCAGCCGCGGTTGGTAATTATACGCGATAATGATAATCCAGTAATTACAAAATACGTGCATCTCAAGCGGAAGTATGGTGAAGATATAGGGGTAGAAGTTGAAGATTGGCTGCGAGAGGATGTTGCAGAGGCGATTCATGAGGCAAATACCAACCCGAGCGTACATGGGGTCATTGTTCAGCTACCGCTGAAAGATAAAGCGTTAATAGATAAAGTTGTGAAAGAAATTGTACCAGAAAAGGATGTAGACGGGTTGGCAAATAATATTCATGAGGCGAATAATGTTCCTAAAGAATATTCGTCTGGTGATATAAATAATCAGACGCGTTTTGAGTCGGCAACTGCGACAGCGATTAATTGGCTACTGGCAGGCTACGATATCGATCTGAAAGGCAAGAAAATTGCGATTGTAGGGCGCGGAAGACTAGTTGGGGCGCCGCTGGAAAGAATGTGGAAAAACTCTGGATATGATGTGACGGTGTTTCGAAGTAAAGATAGTCTGGATGCTTTGTCGGAATACGCGGTAGTGGTAAGCGCGACCGGTGTACCTCACTTAATAAAAGACGAGATGGTGCAAAGTGGTGCAGTAGTCGTAGATGCAGGAACAGCAAGTGAAGGCGGGGTGTTAGTTGGAGATATTGATGATACTGTACGCGAAAGAACGGATTTGAAAGCGATTACACCAAAGATAGGCGGGGTTGGTCCTTTAACCGTCACGGCGTTATTTGAGCATGTACTGATTGCGGCGAGCAGACAATAAATAGTATTACTGAGTTTTTGCTAGCGCAACAATAGTCTTAACTGCATTATCTTTGCCTATAGCAGAGTTGATGCATAGGTCATAGTTTGCAGGATTACCCCATTTTTGACCAGATATCATACTATAGTAGTCGGCGCGATTTTTGTCGGAACGCTTAATATTCCTTTGAGCAGTTTCCTTGTCATCGTCATACATATCCATAATGTTTTGGACGCGTTGATTGAATGGAGCATGAATAAAAATGCGCAAAACATGCGGATAATCACGTAAGACATAGTCTGCAGCACGACCAACAATAACACACGCACCTTGTTTTGCGATTGTTTTTAGAACTTGATCTTGAGCCTCGATGGCATATTTCGCAGGCGAAGTAGTAAGATAGAGTTCTTTCGTGATCTCTTCACCGTCATTGCTATTCACCTTATCGATATAGGATTTTTCGAGACCACTTTCTTTGGCGACGATTGTGGTAAGCTCTTTGTAGTAGTATGGTACTCCGAGCTGCCGAGCGACTAGTTCTCCGATTTTCTTACCTTGAGAGCCATGTTCGCGCGAAATTGCAATGATAATTCCAGGATGAGTTTGCTGCGCCATGACGGGATGACTGCCAAGTTCGGAATTATTCCCAAGACGATGGAAGAAATGCGAAACCATAAAGACTACGACAACAACTCCTATAAGATCTGCAATAGGCGCAGCCCAGAGCACGCCCTTAACACCCATAAAATTTGGTAAGATTAGAGCGAGTGGTATAAAACATAGGAGATCGCGAATAAGTGAGGCGATGGCAGATTTAATTGGTTCACCGACTGCTTGAAAGAAAATCGAAATAATTTTAATAATACAGGTGAGAGTGATGCCGAGAAGGAAAATACGAAAGGTAAGGCGAGCAAATTCAAGATAGAGGGTAGAATCTACGCCAAAAAGGCTGATAATTGGATCAGGGAAAAGTTCAACGAGTGCAGTCATCATGACCCCGAGTATAGTAATAACAGTTAGGCTAAGTCGGAAGGTCTCACGTACACGCTGATTCTTACCAGCACCAATATTGTAGCCAAGAATGGGTTGCACACCGACAATAATGCCAATAGCAATGTTTAAAATAATGGAATAAACCTTGGTGCAAATGCCCATTGTAGCGATCGGAATGTCAGCACCATAAGGTGATGCCGCACCATACTTTGCAAGCATGATATTGGAGACTAGAGTGATAACAACCACAGCAATTTGCGTAATAAAAGTAGAAATACCGAGTTTAATAATATTCAGAAGCAACTGCGGCTGAAGCTTAAAACTACTAAAATGCATTTTGAAAGTTTGAGATCGGGTAAAATAAAATAAACCGACAGCTAAAGTTAGGATTTGACCGATAATTGTCGCAAGGGCGGCACCTTTAATTCCCCAATTAAAACCGTAGATAAAAACTGCGTCCAAAACAATATTTGTAATTGCTCCAACTAGTGTTTGCGCCATAGCAAAAGCTGGAGCGCCATCCGCGCGTATAATAGAATTAAGGACGTTGCCCGCCATAAAAGCAGGGACAAAGAGAAGGATAATGCTAAAATAATCGCGAGCCAAACTGATTGTAGCCCCAGAAGCACCAAAAAGGTAAAGGAGATTATCCATGAAAGCGAAGCCTAGTATTACAAAAGTGATGCTAATTATAAAATTTACCAATAGCGCATTACCTATGGCGTGGTGAAGGTTTTTTGTGTCCTTACGGCCTTGGCTAATCGACATGAACGCAGCAGTACCGTCACTAAGGGCGAAAGAGACTGCCATAGCGATCACGGTAAGAGGGAAAACAACTGATGTAGCAGCATTGCCATAATACCCAAGTTCTGGGCTGTTACCAATAAAGATTTGATCCACAACATTATAGAGCGCGCTAATTAAAAGTGACAGAACGCACGGAACAGCAAATTTTAATAAAAGTTTTGAGATTTTGACTTCGCCAAGATATGTATTGTCTGATGTTGCCATACAAAAATACTCCGTAAGATTTATGTATCTAATATTTTAGAATTAGTCCGCCCTCCGACCTCGCACATAAAAGATTCAACCGAGGCTGGGTCAACTTATGGTATTTTATAGGATTTAGCATAGTTTTACAAGATTGCGTTGTAAATTTGACAACAATATTGCACGGAGTAACTTATACAAAGTACTATATAAGCAAGCATTAATAGTGCAAGCTAGTCACGTTTCAGCATAACTGTAAAGGCTTCGGATGGGATATCAATTTTTCCGAAACGTTTCATACGAGCTTTACCTTTTTTCTGTTTTTCGAGAAGTTTAGCCTTGCGATCACGATCACCGGTATGAATCTTTACAGTAACGTCTTTGCGATAGGCACCGATGGTTTCGCGAGCAATGATTTTAGCCCCGATTGCGGCTTGTAGGGCAACTTCAAAGTTTTGGCGCGGAATGACAGCTTTGAGTTTTTTGGTAATCTCGCGGCCAAGAGCATCAGCTTCACTACGGTGACACATAATACTGAGAGCATCCATGCGATTCCCGGCGACTAGAAAATCAAGTCGTACGAGATCTTCGGCGCGATAGTCGGCGAGTTCATAATTAAAGCTAGCATAGCCCGAAGTAATGCTTTTTAGCTGGTCATAGAAATCAGTCAAAAGATTTGCCATTGGAGCCTCAAAATCAATCACGGCGCGATCCTCAATATAGCTCAAGTTGGTCTGGCGACCACGTTTTTCATTAATCAATCCCAGGACGCCACCAATCATGTTCTGTGGGAGGATGATTTCGCCTTTGACCCAAGGTTCACGAATCTCAACGATTGTAGACTGGTCGGGTAAATCTGAAGCGGAACGAATATTAAGATCTTCACCATCAGTCGTTGTAACTTCATAATTGGTTGAGGGGTTTGTAACGACTAGGTCGAGATTAAATTCACGCTCAAGACGCTCGCGGATAATATCCATGTGTAGTAGACCAAGAAAGCCAATACGTAAACCAAAGCCGAGAATTGGCGAATTTTCTGGCTCAAAATGCAGCGCGGAATCAGAGAGAGCGAGTTTTTCGACAGCATCTTTAAGGTCTTGATACTGGTCATTTGATACGGGGAAAAATCCAGCGTAGACAAAAGGAAGGACATCTTTGTAACCAGGCAAGGGCTTGGTAGCAGGCTGTTTGGCGAGTGTGACAGTATCACCGACTTTGGCTTCGCGGGTGGTTTTTAGATTGGTCACAATATAACCAATATCTCCGGCGTCGAGGCTGGCAGCGGGAGTCATTTTGGGGGTCAAGGCACCAACTTCAAGCGCAATACCATTTGCCTCGGCCGCCATCATACGGATTTCGACATTTTTCGGGATTGTTCCACTAAAAACTCGAACATATAATATGACGCCACGATAGTCATCGAAGTAGGAATCGAAAATTAGTGCGCGAGCAGAACCCTGTTCGGTGTCGGGATGTGGGCTGGGCGCTTTTTTGATGATTGTGTCAAGAATATCGGCAACACCTTGTCCAGTTTTGCCAGAGGCCAGAATAATGTCTTCAGCCTTACAGCCGAGGAGGTTGATGATTTGAGAGCTAACTTTTTCGACATCGGCAGCGGGGAGATCGACTTTATTGATCACTGGTATAATATATAAATCCTGTTCAAGAGCAAGATAGACGTTAGCGAGAGTTTGCGCTTGGATGCCTTGCGTCGCATCGACCACAAGAACGGCAGTTTCGACTGCTTGGAGTGAGCGTGAAACCTCATAAGAAAAATCAACGTGACCAGGAGTATCAATGAGATTTAACGTGTGTTCTTTCCATTTCATTTGTACTGGAGCAAGCTTGATCGTAATCCCCTTTTCGCGCTCAAGTTCCATTGAATCGAGAAGTTGTGATTTCATTTCGCGCTGAGAAACCGTACCCGTAAGTTCCATCATGCGGTCAGCAATTGTAGACTTACCATGGTCGATATGAGCAATGATACAGAAGTTTCGAATTTTATCCATAATAGTGGTAAAATTATATCATATGAAGATAATTCTGGCAATTTCGGGAGGCATTGATTCAATGGTGCTACTGCACCTAGCGAGGAATGTGTGTAAGTATAGAGGTGAGGACTTAATTGCGGCGCATTTTGACCATGGGATTAGAGAAAATTCAGCGGAAGATGCTGAATTTGTGCGACGGAAAGCTGAAGAATATGGCGCAGAGTGCCGCATTGGATATGGTGGTCTAGGGGCTGGAGTATCTGAAGCAGAAGCGCGACGAGCGCGATATGAGTTTTTGTATAGCGTGTTGAGTGATGCGTGCGGCAAAAATGGGGATTTGGGTGAAATTTGGACAGCGCATCACGTAGATGATCTAGTAGAGTCGGTAGTGATTAATTTTATTAGGGGGACGGGTTGGCGCGGATTAGCGGCTCTTGATAATCAAAAGATTAGGCGACCATTCTTGGATAGCAAAATCCTACACAAGCCGATGGGCAAAAAGCAGATTTTTGATTATGCAGCGAGACACGAACTAATATATCGCGAGGATCCGAGTAACTCATGGGATGAATATTTGCGAAATCGAATACGTCACAAAATGAATGAAGATCAAAAAATAGACTATACACAAAAAATGCAATTATATAAGCTATGGCAACGGCAAAAATCGGTAAAGGCTGAGGTCGACCAACTTATAGATACGATTTTACCTGCAAAAGGCGGGGTGTGGCGACGAGAATGGTTTAAGGACCTAGAGAAAAATGTAGCCCTAGAATTGCTGAGGCGAGGAACTCAGCGTATTGATATAGAAGCAACACGCCCGCAGTTGGAGAACTTTCGACAAGCAATTTTAACCTATACATCGGGAAAATGCTTTAACTTACCAGGAGATAGACTAATCAAGCTAAAGCGTGACGAATTCGAGATGTAAATAAAAAATTACATCAGTGAGAAATTTGTGCTATAATAGCGGCAGATTTAAGTGGAGTTGTAATAATGATTACGAAAGCGATTATTCCAGTAGCGGGTTGGGGTACGCGTAGATTGCCGATTACGAAGATTATCGAGAAATCAATGTTGCCAGTTGGGAATCGCCCACTGGTGGATTATTCAGTGCAAGAGTTAATTAAAGCTGGTGTCAAAGATATTTATATGATAATTTCCAACGTTGAGCCGTGTCAGGTGAAGGCGTTTTATCAAAAAAATGTTGCACTCGACCAATATCTGATTGATCGGGGTAAGGAAGATCGCTTAAAACTAGCCCATACTTTGCCGGACGATGTAAAAATTCACTACGTGCAACAGGATCCAACAGGCAAATATGGTACAGCGGTGCCGATTGCAATGGTAGTGGAGGAGTATGGCATAGAAGAGTCGGTTTTGGTATTCATGGGTGATGATTTCATCTGGAATCCGGGCGGCGAATCAGCAAGTGATTCTCTGCTCAAATCTTTAAAGGACGATAACGAGTCGGCGATTTTGGGAGTAGAGGTCGATAAGAATCAGGTAGACAAATACGGGGTTTTGTCAGTCGATGGTGGGAAATTAACTGCGATTGTTGAGAAACCGAACGTTGCGGAGGCGCCGTCAAATTTGATTAATGTTAGTAAATATATCATGTCGCCGAAGTTGTTGAGAGAAATTGTAAAGTACGTACGTGAGCATGATTTTGGGCCAAAAGATCAGGAGTATCTTGTGACCGACCCAATTGAATCTTATTTAGAACAAGGTGGAGTGATGCGAGTAGCTCCAACCAGCGGCGAATATTTGGATGGCGGCAGCGTGGAAGGATGGCTGCACGCTAATAACGTGGTTTGCGGATAGTTGACCGCGATATTCGACAATCTCTATATCACTACATGGATAATGCTAAAAGTCAATATGCATATGGTGATATATTGTGTGTTATAATTGTAGCATGAAAAGACAACCAGAGATGACCTATCAACAAGAAATTGGGCGCGTCGTTGAGCGACTGCGTACCGAAAAGGGCTGGACGCAAACACAGCTCGCAGACGCGATTGGTAGTAGCCAGTCGGCAGTACACCGCATAGAAAAAGGCGGGCAGAATATTTCTCTGGAGTTAATTAAAAAACTATCACATGCGCTGGGTGGGCAGATTTTGTCTATCAATGACAGCGTTTCGCAAAGCTATAGCATTCATGGGGGGAAAGAGTTGCACGGCGAGGCTACAATAAATACGAGTAAGAATGCTGCGGTGGCGCTACTGTGTGCGAGTCTGCTCAATACTGGCGTGACGACGTTGAAGCATGTAGCGCGGATTGAGGAGGTATTTCGCATTATTGAAGTTCTGGAGTCATTGGGCGTGAAGTGTCGATGGATTAATGAAAATCGCGATTTAGAAATTGCTCCACCGCATAAAATCGATCTGGAGAGTATTAATGTAGAGGCGGCACGACGGACGCGGTCGGTCTTGATGTTTATGGGACCATTATTGCATAAATTCAAAGAGTTCCGCTTGCCATACGCTGGCGGCTGTACTCTGGGCACACGGACAATTGAACCGCATTTGCGGGCATTGTCGGCTTTTGGGCTAAAAGTAGATTCGACAAGCTGTAGTGGATTTTATGAAATCTCAGTTGACGGCAAAAGGCGCGGAGCGAAAGATTCGGACGTGTCGTATGTTGATCAAGTAGGAACACCTTATCCGCCGAAGCGAATTGTATTGATTGAGCGTGGCGACACGGTAACGGAAAACGTATTGATGGCGGCAGCGTTGTATCCAGGAGAAACGACAATCGTAGGCGCATCTTCAAACTACATGGTACAAGATTTATGCTTCTTCTTAGAAAAATTGGGCGTAAAAGTGCGCGGAGTGGGATCAACCACACTAAAAGTAGTAGGCAAGGCCGAAATTGATACAGACGTAGAGTATGCACCAGCCGAAGATCCGATTGAGGCTATGTCTTTTATTGCGGTGGCATTAGTGACGAAATCAAACCTCACAATCCGACGAGCACCGATTGAATTTCTTGAAATTGAACTGGAGATTTTGCGAAGCATGGGAGCGAAAATTGAACGTTCGCCGGAATATTATAGCGCAAATGGACGAACGCGCTTGGTGGACTTAAAAATCAGAAAATCCAAGCTGATAGCTCCGACTGACAAAATTGCACCAATGCCGTTCCCTGGTCTCAATATCGATAATTTACCGTTCTTTGGAGTAATTGCGGCAGTAGCAGAAGGGCGTACCTTGATCCATGATTGGGTGTTTGAGAATCGAGCAGTATATATTACATATCTTGAGAGCCTGAATGCAAAAGTCGAGTTGCTTGATGCTCATCGTGTATATATAGAGGGGCCTACAAATTGGCGTGCGACAGAATTGGTGGCACCGCCAGCGCTACGTCCAGCAGTGGTCGTGTTGATTGCAATGCTAGCAGCACCAGGTACTTCAGTTTTGCGTAATATTTATTCAATTAATCGTGGTTACCAAGATTTTGCAGAACGCTTAAATAAACTTGGGGCGGATATTCAGCCGTTAAGCGGGATTTGATTTAGGTTCTTTGTAAAAGATTGAGCTTGTGATTGTATCTCAACGAATATTTGTTATATAGTGGCAACATACGCGTATTAATAATGCTATAATAGGAGTAATAAAGAAAGGTAATATGACTACAAAGACTAGGAAAGCCACGAAGGCAGAAAATTCAGCGGAAGAATCGGGCAAGAAGCAGGCGTTGGATCTTGCGATTGCGCAAATTACCAAGCAGTTTGGCGATGGCTCAATCATGAAATTAGGCGAGAGTCAAAAGATCGATGTAGAGCTGCTGCCGTCTGGTTCCCTGTCATTAGATATGGCGCTAGGAGGCGGATACCCAAAAGGCAGGATTATTGAGATTTATGGTCCAGAATCTTCGGGCAAAACAACGTTGGCCCTACATGCGATTGCGGAGATCCAGAAACAGGGCGGGCAAGCGGCTTTTATTGATGCGGAGCATGCTTTAGACCCAGCCTATGCAAAGAAGATTGGCGTCGATACGGATAATTTGTTCATTTCTCAACCCGATAATGGTGAACAGGCATTAGAAATCTGTGAAACCTTGGTGCGGAGCGGAGCGGTGGATTTGATCGTGGTGGACTCTGTAGCAGCATTGGTACCACAGGCAGAAATTGATGGCGACATGGGTGATGCACAAATGGGTCTTCAAGCAAGGTTGATGTCACAAGCAATGCGAAAATTGACTGGTATTATATCAAAGAGCAAAGCAACAGTGATTTTTATCAATCAGATTCGTATGAAAATTGGTGTAATGTTTGGCAACCCAGAAACAACGACGGGTGGCAATGCTTTGAAATTCTATGCGTCAGTGCGCATGGATATTCGTAGAGTTGGGCAAATTAAGGACGGAGATAATATTGCTGGCAACCGTACAAAGGTAAAAATTGTAAAGAACAAGATTGCAGCACCATTTAGGACGGCAGAGTTTGATATTATGTATAATGAGGGGATCAGTAAATCTGGCGATGTATTGGATTTGGCGGTGCAAAAAGGGATTATTGATAAGGCTGGTGCATTTCTAAAGTATAACGGCGAGACAATAGCTCAAGGGCGCGAAGCTGCAAAGAAATTATTTAAGGAAAATCCCGAATTAATGGAAGAAATTGATCAAAAGGTACGTGTAGCGTCGGGGTTAATCGGTAATACTGTTGAGGCGTCTGAGACATTAGAAGACAGCGAAGAAGAGTAGCACGCGAATGGGGCTGATAATTGAAGGGTTGGGTGAAGGGGGGATTGAGCCAGATGAAGAATTGTCAGCATACGAAGTAATTTGGGGTGTAAACCAGAAGGGTGATACGCAACAGGACTCTAGTGGAGATAGCTGCGATGAGAATGATGATAATGATGAGGACAATTGGCTTGAGCAGTTCGTAGCCGCACAAACAACCTTGCCACGAGTAACGAAATTGACGCCAGGTGTACGCGATCCTAATCGAGTAAACGTGTTTCTGGATGGTCGGTTTGCATTCTCGCTTGATGTAGCACAAGTGGTGGAGTTGGGCGTCAAAGTCGATCAAGAACTCAGCCCCGAGCGCTTAAATGAGCTACGTGATGCGTCAGAATTTGGTAAATTATATCAACGAACACTGGAATGGGTACTAACACGTCCACATTCTGTACGGGAAACACATAATTATCTAAAGCGTAGACAGATCAAGCGGCGACAGTTAAACAAACAGCGTGAACGGGAGGAGAAAAAACTTCTACCGGAATTGCAAGATAAAATGATGGAGCTAGTAGTAGAACGTTTAATCCACAAAGGCTATCTAAACGACGAGAAGTTTACAGAATATTACATCGAGAACCGCTATGTTAGACGCGGGATTAGTCATAAACGCTTAAAAGTAGAGCTACGTACAAAAGGAATTGATTCTAACATAATCAACAAATTTTTGAGCCAAGAAGCACGCGATGAAAATGAAGAAATCATGAAAATGATCGCAAAAAAACGTAACAAATATGATAACTTTAGATTGGTAAACTATCTTGTACGACAAGGATTTAACTATCAGCTCGCAAAAGAGGCTATAGAGAAATATGATGCCGATATGAATAAGGGCTGCTAAACGTTTTAGGGGTGGGTGATCTCTTTAGAGCTGGAATCGGGAGCGAAATCTGGCTCACGAAAGGGATTAATGAAGTTAGGGGTGAATTCGACTTGAGCTTGTTCTTTAACCTTGGCTTCGCTGTCTTTGATGACAACTTTATAATCATCTACTTCAAAAATTTGATTACGAGATATAATGAGTTCCGGGTCGATAAAAGATTTAATGAGCGGGCGCTGCACGATTAGTTGTTGAATTTGCCAATTTTCTGGATTAATTGTCGAGTCGCTTACTTTGCCTAATTTAGTTCCCTTTTTGGTCTCAACCTTAAGGCCGACTAGGTTAAAGTTAAGTGCTAAGACATCGCGTATACGGAAAATAGTGTCAGATTCAACAAATTCGTCAGTTGAATCAACAATCATGCCGATATGAGAGAATTCGCGCACGCTATCCATTGGTAAAATGTCGCCGGATTCTTTACCAACTAGTGGTCCTTCTACACGGCAAGCGAGAATTTTGAGACTGTCAGGATCGATGATTATATCCGTAACAGTTGCAACTCGTCCACCGACATGTAAACTGAGAACTGGGCAGCCAATGAGGCGTGAAGTATTGATTAGCATCTTATTTATAATATAGCATAGTTTACGAAAAATACAATTATGCTTATATCTAGTTAGCCAATTAGCGGTTTACGCCAGCTTGCTGGATAATCTGGGAGTCCTAATAGCAAAGCGATCGTAGCTGCTAAATTAGTTAATCCTGGATCAGAAATGTTTTTAGCACTACCGTAAGATTTTGCATTTTTGGTGTTATCGTAAAATATGCAAGGCACTGGATTATTAGTATGTGAAGTCTTAGGTATGCCATCTTTATCGAGTAGCTCCTCAGCATTCCCGTGATCGGCAGTGATGATCATCATACCACCAAGTTCGTCGACTTTTTTGGCAAGACGTGCAAGCTGAATATCAATTGCCTCCAATGCCACAATAGTCTGTTCGATTTCGGCAAAATGCCCCACCATATCACCACCAGGATAATTTAGGCGGATGAACTGATATTTATTTAGATTTTCCAAGGCCGCGTCAGTGATTTCAACAGATTTCATCCAGGGGCAAATATTGAACGGTCGTGTGTCAGATTCGATTTCAATCCAAGTTTCACGCGGTGCTTTCTTATAGCTATTACCATTAAAATAGTATGTTACATGACCAAACTTAACGGTCTCGGAAATGGCAAGTTGCGAAATATGATTTTGGCCGAGAAAGGTATTAAGCGGCGAATCAATTTTTACTGGTGGAACAAGAATATGTTTTGGAATATGGCGGTCTGAGTCGTATTCCGTTAGTCCAGCGAAGAAGATGTCCGGCAATTTGCCACGTTCAAATTTATCAAAGTCATCCTGCGTAAAAGCTGTAGCAATCTCAACGGCACGGTCAGCACGAAAATCATAATAAATAAAAGAATCTCCGTCGCGCACAACGCCAACTGGTTGCGCGCCGCGTTTCAGCGCGGCAGCGGAATTTTTGGCTACTTCGGCGCGCGTCGATAAAGCGGAGTTTGCAGCGGAATTTTCGACTACAACGAAAGCGGGCAAGTACTGATCTTGGATTTTAGGATCCTCTTGGCGAAAAATCCGAATCGCTTCACTAGCAGATTTAAATTCGCGCGGAGCTTTGCCATGAACCATCATGTCCCAACCAAGTTTGACCATATTCCAATCGTTCTCATAGCGGTCAGCTGTGGCAACCATACGCCCTGCGCCAGAAGCAATACGAAAATCTGCGTCCTTAAATTTGGAACAAAACTTTTCTAGTCGCTCGATGTATTTTGGCTCGGATTGTGGCGCAACGTCGCGACCATCAAAGATACAATGAATACGAATACGACGTACTCCATCATCATAAGCACGTTGAATCATCTGTTCAAGGTGCTTAATATCGCTATGAACGCCACCATCGGAAAAAATGCCGCAAAAGTGCAGGGTTGGTTGTTTCCCTTTTGCCTCCGAAAGAAATTTTATGGCGCCTTTCCAAGCTTGGCTTTCCCAAATATCACCAGTAGAGAATGCAGCTTCAATTCCAGCGATACCCTGCTTGATAACCTGACCAGCGCCAATTGCGTTGTGACCGACTTCCGAGTTGCCCATTTGGCCTGACATAATACCCACTGCCTCTCCAGAGGCAGCAAGTGGAATATTGAGGTAATTTGTCATAGCATAGTCAAGAAATTCGGTATGTGCCTGTCGTACAGCATTGCCGCTACGTGCAGTGCGAAGACCGACGCCATCTAAGATTGCTAGAACAATTGGACCATCATAATGTAACTCTTTCATGCTCTTATTATAGCATAAGCAAGACCCTCTCGGTAAGCTAATGAGCGGGTCTTGCTGGGATGATTAACATATTTTATGGTCTTGGCACTTGTTGCGTAATGCAGTGAATGTTGCCACCACCGAGAAGAATTTCACGAGCGTAAATTGGCTCGATTACTTTGTCTGGGAATAGCTCTTGAAGCGTGTCAATGGCGGCTTGGTCATGTTCGTCATTAAAGATTGGTAGAATCACTGCGCCATTGCAGTTGTAGTAGTTGACATAGCTGGCTGGAAGACGATCGCCTTCGTTGCGTGGGAAAGTTCCTTCGACAACATCAACTCCCTGAGATTCTTCAGCAGTGATTGTGATTGGATTTGGAACATGAAGTTTAACTACTTCAATTTTGCGACCTTTAGCGTCAGTTTCACTCTCGAGGTAATCAAGTGCGGCTTTTGAACGCTCATATTGTGGGTCATCTTGATTGTCTTCCCATGCTAAGACGACTTTTCCTGGAGCAACGAACTGGCAAATGTTATCGACGTGGCCATTGGTATCTTCGTCCATATAGATCCCCTTTGGTAGCCAGAGGACTTTTTCGGCGCCGAGATATTCTTTAAGTTTCTCCTCAATTTGTTCTTTTGTCATATCTGGATTGCGACCTGGGTCTAATAAACACTCTTCAGTCGTAAGGATCGTACCTTCACCATCGGAATGAATTGAGCCACCCTCCAAGATAAATTCACGTACACGATAAAAATCAACAGCCTCAACGTTAGCCATTTTGGCAGCTACGAGATCATCTTGGTCCCATGGAAAATACAGACCATTGATGAGTCCTCCCCAAGCATTAAATCCAAAATCATTAGCACGCAAACCACCTTTTCCGTTGACGACAAAGGTTGCGCCACAGTCACGGATCCAAGCGTCATTGTTTGTCATTTCGATGACTTGAACATTTGGCATATTAAGATCAAGTGCAATTGGATATTCTCGTGGACTAGCACACATGACAACGGGTTCGTATTTCGCAATGGTACGCGCGACTTCGCAAAATACATGTTCGGCCTTTTCAGCATTGTAGCGCCAATTGTCGCCGCGTTCTGGCCAAAGCATATATGTACAACGATGCTCGGCAAGTTCTGATGGCATATAGTAACCGTCTTGTTTTGGAGTAGTTTTTGTGATCTTCATGTTTTATGCTTCCTCAGTTATTTGTTTAGTGGTTTGAGTGTTACGACGATGGCCGTTTACCATGATTTCACCAATAATCACCGCAATACAAACGCCCGTGATGAGCGGCCATTGATATTCGAACATTTCAAGATTAAATTCAGGGAAAAGCGTAAAAAGTAAGGCAATGAGCAATAGGATAAATGGAACAAAGCTATAAAATGCAATTTTAAATTTACCACCCTCAATCCAGAAACCGTTTTTAGTAGCTTGGCCTTGACGGTGTAATTTCCAAAAAGCCAGAAACATTGGTAGATAAACAAGTAGCAGACATACAAGACTGAGCGAGAAGAAAGTCCAGAACAAGTTAGTGATATCTTCGCTAACGAATTCTGCGCAGAGAATGCCGCCTACTGAGATAATTGTAGCGATGATGCCCGTCCAAATCGAAACAACATAAGGTACACCATCTTTATTGCGTTTAGCCCAGGATTTTGGGAACGTTCCATCTTCAGCAGCATAAGCAATGACAGAGTTAACGCCAAAGTTCCAGGCAGCAATATTAGTGATGAGGGTGTAGATAAATAACCCGCCAACAACCACGATGATGGCTTGGATTGCACCAGCAGTCAGACCGACACTTTCGAGAAGGATTTGATATGAATCAAGTAAGCCAGTATCCGTGCTGAGCTCTTCAACTGGAATTGCAACGCCAATACCGAAACTTGGTAGAAGGTAGAAAATTGCAATTAGGATACCGCCGTAAATAATAGCCTTAGGAATTTGCTTCTTTGGGTTTTCAAGGTCGTCAGCAAAAGTTGAAACGACTTCAAAACCAAGCATATTGAAAATGATTAAGGAAACAAAGCCAAGACCAGCGAAGTCGAGACCGCCATTCTCGCCAACAAGCGGAATTAGATCTCCGATTGAATTAATTGGATTTGCTGTGCCACGCGTAATCAGTATGTAAATACCGAGGCCACCAAGACCAGCCATAAATATAAACTTAGCAATGGCGCCAACGTTTGCTAAAACATCGCTTTGCGACATACGCAAACAGCCCAAGACACTAACAAGAACGATGTAGAAAATCTGAATCGCTAAAATCAACGGCCAGGTCATATCAAAACCAAGCATTTGCATAAGATAGGTTGTAACAAGATCAGCCAATGAGGCAATCCATAGTGGATAATTCACCCAATAAAACCATGCGACACGTCCAGCCCATTTTTCGCCAAAAGCCTTTTTCACCCATGTATAAATCCCACCTTCGGAGGGATATTGAGTGCCAAGTTCGGCTGAAATTAACCCATAAGGAATAAAGAATCCTAAAATCATAATAATCCACCAAACATACTGTGAATTACCAATTGATGCAGTCGGCGCAACGGCATCACCCACCAGGATAATACAGACTGTAGCGAGTACAGCGCTAAACAGCCTGAATTTATATTTATGTTTTTTAGGCATTATTTCTCCTCCTTTTGCCTTTTGATTGTGTCGAGCGCTTCTTGAGCTTTACCACTAAAATAAAGCAGCAAACCACGTTGCGCAGTTAAACGATTCTCCGCTTCATCCCAAGCGACAGAGTGTGGGCCATCTAGGACACTATCGGTAACTTCCTCATTACGAATAGCAGGAAGACAATGCATAAATTTGACATTTGGATTCCCAGTCATAGCTAACATTTCATCGTTCACCTGATACTTTGGATAGAATTCACGCATATAAACTTCTTTTGGCGTCTCTTTATCGTAAAGACCATACCAAACGTCGGTATAGATAAAATCAGCGCCTTCAAGATAAGCTGGGTTGTCGGTAACATGAACACTGCCACCATACATTTGGTTGTTGGCTCGGCCAATCTTCAAAAAGTCATCACTTAGCCATTTTGCTGGTGGGCCATATTGAATAAAGTTCATACCCATTTTTGTAGTGATCATCATAAGTGAAGCGCAAACCTGTGTACGATCACCGGCGAAAACAACTTTTACCTTATTCCAAGGCTTGTCTTTAGGTAAATGATCAAAAATTGTTATAATATCACCTAGCTCCTGAGTTGGGTGATTGTAATCAGACATACCATTGATTACTGGAACAGATGATCTAGCCGCTAATTCAAAAATGCTTTCATGGCGATCGACACGAGCCATAATCATATCACACATACGACTTAAAACCTGAGCTGTATCGCCAATAGTCTCATGCGCACCGAGCTGTATAGAGCCAGGCGCCAAATTGAGAGCATGGCCTCCAAGCTGTTCCATGCCGACTTCGAACGAAACGCGTGTACGAGTTGATTTTTGTTCAAAAATCATGGCTAAATTTTTGTGGTAAAGTGTATCGAGCGTACCGCCAGATTTAATGTAATCACGCACTACCGTCGATACTTTTACCATATCAAGTATCTCTGATTGATCAAAATCAGAAGTATCGATATAGTCTTTACGAGTTGGAGTTTTGTGATTTAAAACGTAAGGATTATCCATGGCTTTATTATAGTCCAAACCAAGATAAGTACAATAGGAAACGCAAGTTAGGCTTTGTTTTTTGCTAGATGTTTCTTAGCTTTTGCCGTCACGGCGCGACCACGCGGCGTACGTTCAATCAGACCAAGCTGCAACATATAAGGTTCGTAATAATCTTCAATTGTGGCCGATTCGTCACCAGTTAGAGCAGCGATCGTATTGAGCCCGACGGGGCGATTGCCATAATTTTCCAGCATCAGTTCAAGCATATTGCGATCGGCAGGGTCGAGACCAAGATCGTCAATCTCCATCATCTCGAGGGCAGAGGCAGCAAGCTCAACGTCAATGAAACCGTCTCCATTAACGTCAGCATAGTCCCGCACACGCTTAGTGAGACGATTGGCAATACGGGGAGTAAGCCGGGAGCGAGTAGCAAGGAGATTGGTAGCTTCTGGCGCTATGCCAGTACCAAGCAAGTTAGCGGTGCGACTAATAATACGCTCAATTTCGGGGATTTTGTAATATTCAAGACGATGTATGAGTCCAAAACGGTCACGCAGTGGACCAGCAAGCGATCCGGTGCGCGTGGTGGCTCCGATGACGGTAAACCGAGGCAAATCTAGACGCACCGAGCGAGCAGCAGGGCCTTTGCCGATTACGATGTCGAGTTTATAATCCTCCATTGCCGAGTACAAAATCTCCTCGACAGCACGGCGGAGGCGGTGTATCTCATCAATAAAAAGCACGTCGCCGTCTTGAAGATTGGTCAAAATTGAAGCAAGGTCGCCAGCACGTTCAATTGCTGGCCCAGATGTGACGCGCAAGTTTGCGCCCATTTCGCGCGCAATCACGTTGGCCATTGTGGTTTTTCCTAAACCTGGGGGGCCATAAAGCAAAACATGATCTAGAGTAGTGCCATCATCGCGCTTTTTGACGGCATCAATAGCAAGCTTAAGATTGGTCTTTAGCCTTTCTTGACCGATATAATCCGCAAAAGTAAGTGGACGCAGAGTTGCTTCTTCGTTTTGTTCGGCAAGATCACTACTGTCTAAACTCGAATCGACTAGCCTATGAGACTCTTTTGGAGGCTTGGCTGGTTCAGTATCTATGCTTCTCTCAATTCCCATTATCCCTTAATTATAACATATCAAAAAGAGGTAGTGCATACTACCTCTTTTTGATCTTTATTCCTAGTAGTTTTCAGCGCGGATCTCAAAGAAAGCGCGTGGATGAGAGCAAACTGGGCATACTTCGGGAGCTTCTTCTCCAGTGAAAACGTAACCACAGTTACGACATTTCCAAACCGTAACATCGTTCCCTTTAAATACGACATCGTGTTCAACTTCGTTATGAAGCTTCAAATAGCGTGCTTCGTGTTCTTTTTCGATTGCAGCAACTTGTTCAAACTTAGCGGCGATTTCATCATAACCCTCTTCGCGTGCTTCACGAGCAAAATCTTCGTACATCGTTGTCCACTCGTAGTTTTCACCCTTAGCAGCGGCTTCGAGATTTTCGGAAGTTGAACCTACTTTGCCATCATGCATAAACTTATACCAGATTTTAGCATGTTCTTTCTCATTGTGTGATGTCTCATCAAAGATACTACTAATCTGTTCGTAGCCATCCTTTTTGGCGCGAGATGCGAAATACTGATATTTGATAGCAGCTTGAGATTCACCTGCAAAGGCGGACTCAAGATTCTTCCAAGTTTTGCTATTTTTATCTAATTGTGCCATACGTATTAACTCCTTTTATGTTCTGTATTATTATAGCATACTACTCTGGTAAAACACCGTTATTTGATGTACATGGACCGCCCTGAGTCCAACAGTTGTACGTGACCCAGAAGTTTTTCCAGAGCTTAGAATCGGAGTCGCCGTCTAATTCTATAGCAAACTGTGGATAAGGGAAATATCCGTCAGCAGGATCGAGACGTGTTTCGATGCGACGATAGAGTTGGTTGGCGCGACCAGTAGAATCGACGCTAATCTGGGTACCTTCAAATTTAATAACGTCCCCAGATGCATCGTACATTGATATAGCAAAATCAGACACGGTTTCTCCATAAGGCATGGAGATGACCAACATAGCATTGCCGCCATTTTGGAGATTATTCGCAAGATCAAGCTTGGCTGTACACGCAAATTCACCTTGACTGCAACGGACTAAAAATGGCGCATTGTTGTAGTCAGAATTGCCTGCTTTCTGAATTTCCGACCAGCTAATGGGATTATTGGTGGCTTCGTCCGAATCGCTTGGTAGCAGGATCATTGTGCTATAGTTGGGAGAAGTACTATTATTGAATTCGCTGATTTGGAAGTTAGGTCCAGTATGTAGGAGCGTTAGGGCGATGACTGGCACTTTGGAGGTATCATTAATATTTTTTAGGCCTTTATTTTTATAAAGTCTGTAGCTATCGTTTGTGACGTCTGTGCCGTTATTTTCAGAAAACCACTTAAACTCTACTGTTTTTACTTTACTCAATTCGTTGCTTTCGACACCAAGCGGAACAACGCGAACGCGTGTGTCATTTGTTAGAGTAGAGCGATAATCTTCGACAACTCTTGACATCGTGATGCAAGTGTAAGCTTGGTCGGTTGCGGTATCGTCGCCATTGCTAAGGGTGTTACTCTCTTGGATTTTAATTTCGCCTTCGACGTTCTGATAGCCGAGTGTACGTTTAAGTTTTGAGGTTGTGCTCGTGAAGTCTTCGCAGCTAGCGTCAAAAGGATTAAAATTCGTATCGCAATAAGCTTTATCATTGCCGCCGTTGAGACAATCGTAATATTTATTGACGGCACGTTTTGCATCCTCGACGCCAGCAAGAGCGGAGTCGTACGCAGATTGGGACAATTCATCGTCGTCGCTCTGACGTGCTTCGGACAGGATAATCCGCACAAAGCTAAGCGTAATGACTCCAAATAGTATTGTGGCAAAAATGACAGCATAAAGCGAAGCGACGCCTTTCTGAGATTTATGGAAATTTCGCAGTTTCATAATTCTACTATACTCCTGCCGTACGAGCGGCGAAATTAAATTTATTGATTGCGCAGTAATTAAACTCAGCTCCGAGGTTATCAAGGCTACTAGTTTCGCTGTTTTGACAGTAATCACCACTTGCGGTGATATCAATACCGCCACGTGCGGTTGCGAGAATAAAATTGCCAGTCATATAGGTACGAAGCGTGATAGAATCTTGGCTAATAGGTTGAATCGTAAGTTCGTAAAGCAATAGGTCAAGGTCAAAAGCATTCAAATAGCTGTCAGTTGGGCGAGCGATACGATTCATGGTACCATTCTTAGCTTCGCGAGTGATATTAATTTCCCAGTTGTTGCTACTCCCAGGTTCTTCGGATTGCTTCTCCAGATATGCAGAACAGACACGATAGGTGCGATCTTGAATACGAATCAAACGTGCATCCTTGGGTTGAATATTCTGTTCAGTACCGTCTTCGTTGAGATAACGCAAGGACAGAGTGAACCTATTTTCATCCAGACCGTATTGCGTGTTCCATAGGTAAGAGTAATTACCAGTACAAAAAACTCCGCTGTATTGGTAGACACCCTCCATGCCTTCACGGTTAGTCTTAGTATCAAAACGATCGTTATAGACGTAGCGATAAGCACGGTCAGCAATGCAACTTTTGGGGTCACTATAATAAATTTTGTCACTACCGCTTGCTAGATGGTTACATAAACTAGTAGTATCAACGGCTGGGGCTGAATTAATGGAGGTTGTAAGTTCTTCAACTAAGCTACGCCCAACGTTGTTGACGGCTTTTAATGCGAGGCCACGTTGATAAATTGTGACTATATTAATAGTAACGACAGCGATCGAAATCAGCAGAGTTGCAACAAAGGTCATTGCGAGCATAAGCTCAACAATTGTAAAACCTTGTTTGGTTTTTGATGTATTAAGGCTGGTTTTCGTTTGGATTCGCATTATTTAGCTCCTGGATTATATAGACGAATAACAGTATCAAGAATAGTCGGAGATAGCGAATTAGGGGCATTCCAACAAGTCTGGATGTAGAAATCGTAATAAGGAGCAGGTGTACCTTCGCCACGAATAGCAACGACCCAAATACCTTCAACTTGAGATACTTGGTTGTATGTGTTGTGGGCGGCGTAGCCGTCCTCGGTTGTCTCGTTTGGTTGACCGGCACGGGAATAGATAATACGCGCACTGAGTGGAGCAGGAATGAATTTGTTGTCCACGTTGTTTTGCGCTCCGATAATCGCCCTCTTTGGTAAGATTAAGCTATTACTATCTGAAGAGATATTGAGATCACGTATGTTAAGAATGAAAGCTTTGTTGGCTGTTAATAGACTGTCGGCGCCAAAAGTGCCCGTTTCGTAGGCGCGATTGCAGCCAAAAATACTACCATCCTTGCTGACTCGTCTAACACTAGAATCGCTGACATCATTATTGTTAAGCGTGTTCGTAATATTAATAATGGCTTGCTGCGCGGGGTCGTCTGGCATAAAATCACGAGAATAAGTTTGAACTATCTCTTCCCATAAGTCCTTATAATGCTGACATTTTTCATTTTGGAGAATGACTGATGAGCTACAGGTCGGCAAAGCTAACTCGGCAGTATAAGCGCTATGCACAAAACGAAGAGCTTCCGCCTGAGCATTGAGTTCATGGCGCGCCGTAGTGAGTTCGAGTGCGCCCTCAGCGTTTGCCGTACCAAGATTCATCATTGAAATCGTAATGACAGCAACCAAACTAAATACCGCGATTGCGAACATAACTTCAATAATAGTATCACCGCGCTTGGTGGCGAGACTTTTGTCGTGGAGTATTTGAGCTATTTTTGTCGACATTTCACATCTCCATCTGCAGGTATTAAGTTGATTGCTGAAGAATTATGTCCATCAGCGGCCAGACGAATGTCGCGCACAATCCGGCTATTGTCGGAAACGATACAAAAATCAATTTCGTGCATGCTAAAACTAGATTGGTTGGTTTGCAAATCTTGCTGTAAGTTGTTGCTGGCACCCGTACAATTTTCATTGATCCGATATACAGTATCAGTGAAAACAGTGTGAATGGCTCCAGAAGCTGGCGAGCGAGCAATAATTAATGTCCCTTTCATTGGGATATTGGAAGTGTTACTCTCATTAGGGGTTTCGATTTTAGCCTCCCACATCGGAATATATGAGTCAACCGTACTAGGGAAATCCCTACCATCAACGGTCTTTTCGCAAAATAGATGAGCTTTGACTGATTCGTTGCCAAGTTCTTTGACAAAATCGGTTTCATTGCGCGGCGGATGTACACCGCCAACTAAAGTGGCAGTATAAATAACGTCGTTATCATTCTCATCGTCTAAGCCAAATACTGCAACTTTACCGTAGATTGCTTCTTTGTCGGAATTACCCTCACCAAGTGACTGCGGGTTAATGACCTCGGCGAAAATTTGACGCAAAAATTCAGAAAAAGATCGTACCGAATCATTGTAACGCTGAGAAGCGATTGAAGAATAAGTACCCGCAATAACTCCAACAAGCATTAAACCAGTGATGGCGAGCACGAGCATAACCTCAATTATAGTGAAGCCCTGCTTTGATTCGTCATTAGCGGAAGCTCGTTTTAACACTCTAAGACTCCAACTTGTTGCACCCACGACTCATTCATATATTCATTTTAGCATAAGTTAAATATTTGGTTAAGCTTTTTACAGACGAATGCCGAATAGGAAAGCGAGCCATTGCTCAAGATTACTCATTGTGTCGGTTGCGATAACTGTTTCAGGAAGAACTTCTTTATCTGATGGTTCTACGGAGCCAGAGTTCTCAGTGAGATAGACCATAGTTTCTCCCGGCAACATCTTTCCTTGATATTTGCGTGCAGCGAGTTCTTGATATTCGTCTGAGAGGTAGTACTCATTTTCAAGTTCAAGGGTCTCAACTTCGAGCTCGAGAAGAGCCTTCTCGCGTTGGCGGTTCATGAGTTCTTGAGCTAGATTCCAATTACGCGTCATGGACGAAATGGATCCCCACGTCCATACAAGACAAAAAATTAAGGCAATCATAAGAACGACATTATCAAAAACAAAAAGATCATGTTTCAGCCAATACTGAGTCTTGCGGAACTTGGTTTTTAACTCACTCATGTTTACATTATAACACGAGTGAATGTTGGTCTTAGCCGCGGCTACGCCTAATGGTACGGTGTTTTTTGAATAAATCGAAAATTAGAGTGGAAAGTAGAGCTAGTGCAATAGCCAAACAAAGATCGGTAAATTTTAATGGTGTGGTATTAATTAGAGTGTTAGAAAATGGAACATAGATAAGCGCCAGCAACACGGCTACAATTACCGAATTGATCAAGACGATTACTTTGTCTCTAAAATCGGAGATAAAGTTTTTGATGGCATAATCCTCAGATTGCAAAACATAGACCACAAAAACGTTAGAAAGAACGAGAGTAGAAAATGCAAAGGTGGAAGCAAAGTTTTCTGACGCGCCAGTCTTGATAAAGTAGACATAGCTAGCAAATACTACAGAAAACATTACGACTCCTTGGATAATGCATTTGATGACAGTAGCTTTGTTTAATAACTGCTCGTTTAGCTTACGTGGTGGCTCAGCCATGATATTGCGGTCGGGTTTGATACGCTGGAAAATAATGGATGATGTAGGGTCAATAATTAGCTCCAGCAAAACGATATGAATCGGCAATAGCAGCAGTGGTAGACCAAAGAGCGGCACAAAAAGCGAGGCAAGAATGATAGGAAGATGGACAACAAGAATATAAGAAACAGCTTTTTTGATGTTGCTATAAATTGCGCGGCCATTCGCAATCGCATCAACAATAGTATTAAAGTTATCATCCATCAAAATCAAATCCGAAGCCTCTTTGGCAACATTGGTACCGCGTAAACCCATGGCAATACCAATTTCAGCCTTCTTGAGCGCTGGGGCGTCATTTACGCCGTCGCCAGTCATTGCAACGACCTCATGATTGCTCTGGAGAGCGTTAACAATACGCATTTTATGATTTGGGTAGACGCGAGCAAAGATATTAGTAGACTTGACACGCTCTGCTAGCTCCTCGTCGTCCATGATTTCAAGTTCGGCGCCAGTAATAACTTGATTGCTATTACGTAGGCCAATCTGATGCGCAATGGCCTCGGCGGTCTTACCGTTGTCTCCAGTAATCATGATAATTCTGACGCCAGCATGATGGCATGTCTCGATAGAATCCTTTACGCCGACACGAGGCGGGTCGACAAGAGCAACTAGCCCAGCAAATTCAAGCTGGCTAGCTTTGAGCGTTTCAGGAATAGTTTGGAGATGTGATTGTTTGGCGACGGCAAGTACGCGATAGCCCTGTGCAGCATAAGATTGGACTTTGCTTACAATTTCGTCGTGCCTTTCTTGGCTAAGATTACAAAGCGGCAAAATACTTTCATATGCACCTTTAGCGCAAAGGAGTTTTTCGTTATCTAGCTGCCAGATTTGCCCCATCATTTTGTCTTCGTTGTTGAAAACATACTCGTGCAGCAGCTTATGATCGTAAGCGGACTTGCTAATTCCCTGGCTAAAGGCGTAATCTTGGATTGCGATTTCCATCGGATCGTAAGGGTCTTTAGGGCAGGCAAGAGCGGAGACGAGTAGAAAATCTTCACTAGCTGTAGAAATTTCGGTGACTGTCATTTTATTTTGAGTCAAAGTACCAGTTTTATCGGTACAAAGCACCGTAACGGCGCCAAGCGTTTCGACTGCTTTCATATTACGGGTCAATGCATGCTGTTTTGCGAGTTTCCAAGCGCCCATAGCCAAAAAGACAGTCAACACTACGGGAATTTCTTCAGGAATCGTGGCCATAGCCATAGTAATACCAGACAAGATCGACTGAATGAGGCGATCCCTAAGTGGTAATTCATGATTGTAGATAAAATTAACAAGCACCACTGCCACACAGAATGTTAAACTAATAATTGTACAAATAATGATAAGTTTTTTGATTTGTTTTTCGAGCGGTGTTTTCTCTTTTTCGATTGAATTTAGAGTCTCACCAATCTTACCATACTCAGTATTTTTGCCGACGGATGTAATGCGAATGACAGCGGAGCCATTAGCAACGTCGCAACCGGCATAGCACATGTTGAGCTTAAAATGCTCGCCAGATTCATCTTGAAGCTTTTTGTAAACTACAGCTGATTCGCCTGTGAGTGCCGACTCGTTCACACCGAGACCTTGTAAATCGACAATTATACCGTCTGCGGGAATTTTATCACCCTCTTCCAAAAAGACTATGTCACCCACAACTATTTCTTTGCTATCGATTACAACGTGTTCGCCATTGCGGGCAACATCAATATTGAGCGCTGATAGAGTATTAAGTGCTTCTAGGGCTTTATCAGTCTTCTGCTCTTGAAAAAATTCAATACCGCTAACAAATAAAACACAGCCCAGCATAATGATACCATCGTGTATTTCACCAAGAAAGAAATAGATGCTGGCCGTAATCAATAGCAGCAAAAACATTGGTTCAGAAAAAATATGAATAATTTTTTGAAATAAGTTAGGTTTTCTTTTTTGTTCAAGGGTGTTTGCGCCATGCTCAACACGAGATTTGCTCACCTCGTCATCAGTTAAGCCTGGGTATGTTTTAGTATCATAGCGGTTGTCCATAAATTTATATTATAGCACTGTATGAAATTTGGCGAGCGAATTTGGATAATAGATGCTCGGAGATCGGCACCGAAACGGGAACACACAGCGGAGGGGGAAACCATCCCGACGTTCGTTGTTGTTTGATGGATTGACGGCCGTAGGGTTGACGTTCAGAGCATAGGCGCCAGTAACAGCACTGGAGACACGCGACCAGCGGTAACCGTCCTGACCGACAACGTGAGCAGTACCACCATTGATATTTACCCACCCACTACGGACAAAAAGGACAAAATAAAAACACGTCTTAAATAGAAGTTAGCTTCTTAACTATCAAACCCTTAGGTCGATATCTCAATAGCCTCCCTTTGCGTTGCTTATGCGGCGAGAGGGTAACTTCACGATCTCCAGATATAAGAGAACAGCCGACAGCCGGAGCTCGACCTCAATGGCCATCTTTAGTTCCCATGAGCTAAACCGCTCACATTATAATTTTAACAAAAAACGACCACAAGGTCTTTTGGCGAGCTAAAATTGCGTGGTGGGGGCGGTTGGGTTCGAACCAACGACCAAGCGGTTATGAGCCGCCTGCTCTAACCCCTGAGCTACGCCCCCTTGTGGCGCTGTTTTAGTAGGATATCATGTGCGATACACATACACCTAGTCAATGCGCTCAGAGTTATATGCTATATATTATATATGTAAGTCTCAGGGGAGGCAAGAGATTGCCGCTCTTTCACTCTAATATATTTGCGATAAGCTGCTTAAGATTGCTTAATACTTGTTTTTGTAGTAGAATGAAGCAAACATTTGATTGATGAAAAATCATGAACCTTAAAAATAAGATAAAGACAGTTTAGGTTTGTGACGTTCATCGGTCTGCAAAAATCAAAAGAAGGAGAGTGTAAAAAATGAAGAGAAGAATTTTTGCAGCAGTATTAATTGGCGTAGTTGTTGGTATGAGCGGATGTGGTAGCAATGGTGACACGTATGTAGACCCAGATACCCAGTATGAAGTCGAGGACGACTTTGCTTCAACAGACGAAGAAGCCATCGACGACGATGCTGGATTTGAGGATGAAGTGGGATCAGGAGAAGAAGCGACGGTGGATCCAGAAGAAATTGAGGGTATTGTGGCGATGGTTCACCAAACTGTACCGTCAACCGCATCTTCTGATGTGCAAATCTTTAGCATAGATCCGCAAACTGGCGTACAAAAGATTATTGCTGAATGGCGCTTAGAAAACCCCGCGTCTAAAAATACTGACACGCCTAAGTTTTACCTACCTGATAAGAGTAGAGTATATGGTAATAGCCGTGATTGGTTATCAAGTGACTTAACAAAATTAAGTATTACAGCAGTTCTTGATAACAACGAGAGGCATGCTGGCTGGGTTGATTACGAGGGTAATTTCTTTGACGTGACAAGTTCAGTTGGTGGAGTAAAAGAAAGTAGCTTCTCAAACCCTGGTCCTGTCATCCAGAGTGCTCTGGGGTTTGATGGTGAAGAATTAGTCTTCTACGAGGAGTTCCTAGGTGATGCTGACGCTACAAAATATTACTATGTTCCTATTGATAATGTATCTGAAGGAGCAGTCCGTGAAGCAGGAGAGGATGATTGGTACTATAATGAGGCTATTACATCGACCGTCGGGAATAATTTTTATCCTACATCTTGGATAGACGAAACAACTTGTATAGCCGATGTCTATGATCATGTAGGACGCCCGCGTAGCTTCTATGTCAATACCATAACTAAAGATAAAACACGGTACCTACCTGATGCCGAACGATATAATTGGAGCGGGATACTAAGTCCAGATGGATCGACTATTGCTTTTCTTTCGGTTTCAAAAGCATCAGACGGAATTGTAGAATTATATAAAATGCCGATTTCTGGAGGTGAGCCAACAAAACTCACTCTTGAGCCGAATGAGAGTATATTACAAGACACAACAGCATTAACGCAAGATGATCTATATGGTCCCGCAGCTCTAAGAGACTATGAACAGTATCATTTCTATCTTTTGGAATGGAAATAAGGAGGGGGAGTAGAATGTTTAGTGGAATAGTGCTGGTCATATTGATTGTGGCTATAGTCTCCGCATTTTATGCCTATACATCTGCAACACGCCAACTGGAATTTGAGAGAGATCCCGATAGAGAACCTCAGCCCAATGATATGCAATTTATGGCGAATGGGGCTGATAATATGGATGAAAAATACCATGAGGCTCACAGAAGATGGGAGGTTAGGCAGTCGAAAAAAATTACCTATACTATGCCTATATCTGAAATTCTCAATTATGAAGACGCTGAATTACTATACTTACAAGAAGTGGCTATTCGTAACCCAAAAAGACACAGACTCTCATGCGGAGGCGATGATCGTGTTTGCCAGATTTGCGGAAACAACTATAATTTATATTCTTTGCACCCATATCTCATCAACAAAGGTGTCTGTGAAAAGTGTGGCGAAAAACTCATTAAGGCTAGACAGCCTAATAGTGGATATAAGTTGCCAGATGGTGTTTTGACTTTTTCCGATGCGCTATGGATAGACCAGATGGTAGTTTGCTTAGATTTGGAGGACGGCGTAATCGATGAAGCGCAAGCTCATCGAGAAATGGAAATTATACTAATGTTTGAGCGTCAACGAGTTGCGAAGCGAGAACGTAATCAACGCCTTGAGCAACAGAAAGAGCAGGAGCAAAAGCAAACAGACAGCATCATTTCCAACATTGCCAATGGTCTGCTTGAATAAGTAAAGTCCCCAGCTGTCTTTGTCTTCAATTCCGAGTAGAGTCAAAGCACAGCTGCTTTGCCTACTCCAACAAATGCTAAACCCTGGTTCTCTAGAGAGGACCAGGGCAATGTTTTTATCTACGGGTGTCGTTGTCTATGTCGACTTGAATATTGTGTGCCTCGTATTGCTCAGCACGACGCACTTCATCTGGAGTTAACTTGCGAAATCCTTCACGACTATTAATCCATGTTCCATCAGAGTTGCGTACCCATCCTGGAGGCATGTCGATTTTGCGTCTAGCTGGAGTGTGTGAAACTTTGAATTCGTCACTAGCATGCAAATCACGATAGCTACTACCATAGTTCGAATTAAAGTTTTCGCTTGCACTCATCATATTTCCACTACTAATGACCTCGCCCGATCCACCGACTTCGGTGAAATTACCAGTGGTAGCATCTCGTGTAAAATTACGTACTGTACCGCTAGCATCACTATAGTCATAGTTGTTCCCTCCGGCGTTAACAAAAGTTCTGCCTTGGTCGTCGTAATAGTCAGTGCTACCAGCAGCATCCGCTTGCATCTTGTTGTATGCGGCTTGGCGGATATTATTGAGTAGCCCTTCGTTCTCTGGTTTTACTGAGATATTATCGTTAGTAATCGCCTCACTAGTGCTACGATAGACGCTTGCTAGTTGTTCTTGGTTCATGCCTGCAACACTAGATGCGAGGTTTCTAAGCGTGCGTTCATCAGCTCCTCCTAGATCAGCTGCTGAGCTACCAGCTGCTTGCGCATCATAACTACTGTTGTGATAATTGTGTCCAATGACACGCCCTCTACTATCCTTGATTTCGTCTGCCGCAAACTTACCCTTACCGAAAACTTTTTGAGGATCATTAGCACTATTCATAGCATTAACCGTACTATAAAATCCGCGACTAGTACCCTTGAAAGCGGCATGGTCATTCATGAGTGTTTGGCCAACCGTACGCAAGCCATCTGAAACTACCGCAGTACGCCCAGCAGCTCGTGCCGCTTCTTGCTCATCATACAAACGCTTATTAACGCTATTTTCAATAATACTCCTACCAGGATCTGTTTTGCTTAATACATTTTGTAATGCTCGTAATCTTGCAATACTATCTTGATTTGTTGGGTCTGCTACGACACTATCAATCGCTTTACTGTACTCTTCTTCTTGCGTTCTGCTATCATTCATAAATGACAAGTTACTACCATACTCTTCTTCATAGTTCTTGACCATAGAGGCATTCATCCGACGCTCCGCAGCATCCATTCCTTTTCCAGCTATAAAAGCAGCGTTTTGGCTAGCTATGCGTTGTCCAGCCGCCGTATTGACGTATCGCGCTTGGCGACGATTGTATGATTCTTTCATTGCTCGCGAAACCCGGTTATTTCCATTTCGCATCCTTTCTCCGAGCTTGTTTCTGACTCCCAGTATCCCGCTAGTACTTTCTGATCGCCTAATTGCTCTTCGAGCGTTGCGCCCCGCTAAGCGAGATTGCGTATCTTTATACCCTTCGGACCGTCGAATAGCTCCAGTAGCACTGCGCCCCAAACGCGTACCAAAGGTGGATAACTTATTACCAATATTCCCTAGTGCTTGGAACGAACTGCGTAGTATGCTCGGTATGAAGAAGAATGGTACTACTTGAATAAGAATAGCAACAAATGTATAGAACAAAGTTCCGCCCTCACCGGCCCCATCACCAATGTTACTCAGCAATAACTTCGAAGCAAACTGTCCACCACCCATCAATGCTCCACAGATAGGATAGACTAATAATAATCCAAAGAACATCTTCCACCATCTACTAAAAATGCTCTTAGTATTAGGTAAAGCATAACAAACTATAGCAACTGGAGACAAAGCAACCAAGATAATAATGCCGGCTTGACGTGCACCTAGAAGAATGAAGAAGAATAAGATGCCAATTACAGTAACAAGGAGCAGGAGTAAAAAGGGCATAATCCAAAGTTCCCATGTGGCGGCTGCTATAGCAATGCCAGCAAACATGGCTCCGCCAGAAAGTAACGTTGGAATAATACCAGCCAATAATGGACCGATACCCACATCACCGATCCTTTCTGGGTTAACTCCAAGATTTTCAAATAGCTCTTTAATTCCATATCCCACAATATTAGATAAATCGACGGCAACTTCACATAGGAAGAACGACACATTTACCAATACTGCTACTATAATTAAGCTCGGTAACATTTTTTTAATACCATAATTACTAACGCCAAATCCGGTGATCTGCGAAAGTATAATTATGAGGAGAGTGATAACGAAGACAACATTAGCAATGTTGCGAAAAGTCTCCCAACCGCTTCTTGTTCCACTATCACTAGACACGTAGCTATTGTTTAATTGTAAGTAATTATTTTCAATATACCCATATATGCCATCAACAGCTTTACTAAGAACTTGCACTACCGGGCAGATGATCCACCCTAACGAACTCGCTGCTTGGGAACAAGGGCTGGCTTCTTCACCGTTATTTTCTACTGCGTCATCCGTAATATCACCCACAATATCATCAGGCTTTGTGCCATCCTCATCTTTTTCGGTCGCATTAAGAGCTTTTTGTACGGCGGGGGCAGTCTCGTTTATACGCTTGATGACATCATCACAAGTATGCGCGCCCTTTTTATCGACCCAGTTGCTACCCCAGCTATTTTTTACAACGCTCGTATTAGAATAGTAGCGTTCTTCCATTTTACCTGTGCTAGGGTTTGGTACTTTGATTGGACCAAAATACTTGGATTTATTTAGTAGACTCTCATCGCCGCTGTATGGGCTACCGCTACTACAAGAAGTCGTGAAGTCATTGAAATATAGAAAATAGTTAATCAAATCATCGCTAAATGTACCGCGGTCACCCCAAGACACGAGGTATTGGTTTTTACCTTTTTGGGCATTGTAGAGTTTTTTGATATGAGCGTTTGCTCCCTCGTCATTAAACACAAATCGCAAATTATTATTTCCGATACCAGCGGCGCACTCTCCCGATACGTCCACCCATTTACCGCTACTGTCTTGATTTTGGAGTTTAAGGATGCCAGGCTTTTTCCCATCACAAAATACCGCATTTTTATCGACACCAAGAGTGCTTGCGAAAACGTTGATGATATTAGAATCATTATCTTGGCAATCAACGGTACCATTATTTACCTTGCCTTGAATCTGGTTTTCCAGCCAAGAACCAGACGGGATTGATGTAGTCAAATCTGCGAACGTATCAGTCGTCGGAGCGTAAGGCACATAATTCTCTGAAATACCTCCTTTGTCTGGATTATAAGGTTTATCAACCCTCTGTTTGACACATTTACTCATGACATTTGTCACGAGTTGAATTTTGCCGGCCTCTTTCATTTTTTCTAGTGCATCGGATGTTTTGATCGCTGTGACCTGCGACCCTGCGACGACTCCTAGCAAACTAGATACAACTAGGGCCCAAATCAGTAACTTCTTTAGACCAACTTTCATGACTTCTCCAATTTTTCAATCACACGGCGCATAGAGTTTGTAATGGTATTTTCCTCATCGTAGTTAATCTCTTCAGTTTCATCGTAGGCAAAAAAGATTGCCTGCGGGACAGCAAAACTCTGTTCCATAGACTCTAGGGTTTCATGATACTCTGCAACGATTTCCGTACATATATCTGTAGTATTTTCGCCTTCTAGATTGCAGTTGTTCGTCTCTGCTTCACTCTGCAAACTTTGTTTTTCTTTCAAAAATTCTTGAAAGCGTTCGGCGATGGTCGCTATAGTATAGTTTTCACTCGCGAGGTAGCCTTCTAAAGCTTCTGGGTTTCCCGTCTCATAGACCGCATATAGAGTGTTGTAGAGTTTAACTGATTGATCAAACTTCCCTGCCTGTTGGGCTAATTGTTCTTGAACTTTTTTCACATCATCACGCACACTCGCATCGACTTTGTCGATGTTGACTTTTGAGAGTTTTTCTTGAAAGGTTGTAAACTGTTTGATGTTTTGGTCAAGCATATCGTGGGCTTCCGACGTCATAATGTCGCTGGTGGTCTTCTCGCGAAAATAGACCGCCTGAAAAAACGATTCGATTCGTTCAGTTGGCTCGAGATTACGTTGGAATAAGGCGAGAACGCTTTCCTCATCACTGCGTAGTAAAAGTGGTAAGCAGAGCGTGAAGATAAATAATACTATTGCACCTATAATTATTGCTACGATTAGAGGTTTATTCCTCCTAGTCCTCCCTCCCCTCACCAATACATCGCCCTTACCGCTCCCTACGGTGTGCGTGGGGTGTAGGGGGTCGGTAGGCAGGGGGGCGTTTAGCGGAGTCGGAGGGGCGAGATTGGCGGAGGAGATGATTTGATTGTTGGCAGTCGAATCGGGGGAGGTTATAGAATTTGCAGGGTGGGTGGGTGGCTGAGCTGAAGCATCGAACGCGTCAGCGTTTTTTGATTCGTCCATACCCAAAGAATTCCAATTTTTGTTATCCATGCTGTTTTGATAATATCATAAGCTAAATGGATCTTCAAGTTTGGATTTTTTGTGATAGTTACGAACAAAAGAGCTGATGGGTTTGGTGATTCAGTTTGCCAGCCAGCTGCCTTAAATTTATAATCTTTCCAGATTTTGACTTGCCATAAATTATTTTATCATCTCCTCCGCCAATCTCGCCCCTCCGACTCCGCTAAACGCCCCCCTGCCTACCGACCCCCTACACCCCACGCACACCGTAGGGAGCGGTAAGGGCGATGTATTGGTGAGGGGAGGTGCTTCTAAGAGACGGCTGTTAGCTATTAGTGGCGTAGTTTTGTTTAGCGTCACATTAATAGGTGTGGCTATTTTTGCTCTAATTATGACCACTAATCGTGCGAATAACCCAGAATTAACGCTTGAGACAAAATTCAATCGCTATGCAAACTATTTATTGTTTGGGGAAGAAAAGGATGAAAAACCGAGAGGAGAATTTGACCTTGATACAACTTATGAAGTTGACCGCCAGTTAAAGGCCAAAAATATCGACGAAAACTACTGGCAGACCACGCGAACACTTTTGTCTGATACAATAATGGGTTATTCAGGTATGGAAAAAACGGCGGCTCCAGAACTCGGTTCAGTATTGGATGGTTATAAAATGACTTACGATTTTATCTATTTATATCGTCAGCTTGGCGATATAAATAAATCTTCAGTAATTGCCACTTATCTAAATTCCGGTGTCGTTGCCGCCGAAGAAGAAATTGCTAATTTTTATGGTCGGTTCTCTAATTCTGAATTACAGATCGCAAAAGAATACACCAAACAACGGATTGCGCAAAATAGTGCATTGGTAAAATTATATGAAATTTATAACTCAATAGGTTGTATCCAAGATGGCGAAATTGACGAGATATTTTGTAATGCTACTCCTAATGCATTACTGTCTGAGGAATTCACAACTTCAAATATGACATTGGCGGAGGCCGATGCACGCGCTAATCAAATTCTTAAACAGGCGATTCGTAGCTTAAAAGACGGGTGCTGGAGGATAAGTGATCAGCTTCAAGAAGATTTAGATAAAGCCTCTAGCGAAGATAACAGCGAGGAGAGTGTCTGATGGTAATCACTGGGAACTACCGTTGGATAAAATTGAGTGTTGCGACGTGTGCTGCTGGGATATTAACTTTGATAAGTGCGAGTCTTCCATCGCCAGCGCACGCAAAAGATGACGCGATCATCCAAAAAGCCGCTCTATATGGAATTTATAGCACTTGCTACAGAAGCAATAATATGGTAACTCCAGTTTATAGTGATGAATTTCGTGATATTTGGTCGATTACTAAGGATACGGGGAATTTCACCTTACCGACTGGCTGGTACGATGAGTTCTCGATTAGCTGTCCGCAGTTAATCGAAAATACTGCTGCCAATGCAAGTTTTCCTGGCATAGCAAGCATGAATGGGGTCGTGGTTCCAAGCGGTGGTTCGGGAATAGCCACGATTGGTGCGTTTTTGGAAGACATGGGATACACGAAATTTCCTGGCGGTAAGGGCCAGTGTGCGTCTTTTACCTATACTCATGATAATGGTGGAGATCCCGACATCACGACGCTCTGTGCGCCTACGACCGATGATGGCGTGATAATGAGCGATCAAGTCACGGTCTCGTATTCTGATGGTGCCGGTATTGCAATTCAACTTGAATTAGATACTCCTGGAGAAATTGATCTAGACTGTAATACAAATGGGCCAACCCATGGCGGGTGTAGTACACATAAGTTTGTTGCACATGAAACCAAATTTGCCGATCTTGTAGGGCGGATTTACAAAGATCTTCAAGAACATCGTTCAGTGGCAGTTTGCGATCCATTTAGCTTAGGAAAGAAATGTTGGCGTCTGCAGCCAGGCGCGCCAGTTGTTGATCGTAGCGAAGCGAAATCTAGCTTCAAAATTGGGAGTTCTACCACCGCAGCGAATAAGGCAATAAAATATCTTTCAAAAGGTACCTACAAAAAATACACGGATCTTAAATTATCAAAATCAGAACAAATAGCGTTACTGCAAGATTATTTGCAGAACTATTACCGAGTTGAAATCTATGGCTGTAATATTTCAGGCAATGATGTTGAAGTTGCAAGTAGCGCTGGTTACAGTAAAGTCTTGACTAGCCTTAAATCTAGCAATGGTGGGTTTCAGGAGTGTTGGGTGCGACCAACACAAAATAGCGGGAGTTCCGTGGCTGCCTATAATAGTGACTTTTTCTTCGATGGCACGATGATGGGCTTTGGGGATGTCACGAAGGCTTTGACGGAGGCAGCCAAAGATCAAGAAACAGACAATACAGTTGTTAAACCAACGGAGGGTGGTGTAGTTGGTACAGATGAAGAGAACGAGGGCCAAGAAAGCAATATTTGCTCTACGGCCGCAGCCTCTCTTGGGTGGATTATCTGTCCGGTAATCCAGGGCATAGGAATCGCAACGGATTGGATGTATGAATATGTAGAGCAAGAGTTTCTTGTGGCTGATGCGGACTTTGTAGCTACTACCAAAAAGGATGCAAATGGCAATGAGGTTCACACTGGCACATACATAGCTTGGACAAGCTTTCGAGATTTTACTAATATTATTTTTGCGATTGTTCTAGCCGTCGTTATTTTGTCGCAGATCACCGGATTTGGCGTTAGTAATTATGGTATTAAAAAGATACTACCGGCGTTAATCGTAGTGGCGATATTGGTCAACATCTCATTCTTTCTATGCCAATTAGCAGTAGATGTGTCGAATGTAGCAGGGTACGGAATAAAAAAGATTTTTATTGAACTTGGAGGCCCCAGCTCGGAGTTTGGAGAGGGCAGCCTAGGCGACATTATTGGTAGTACGGATGGCGGTAGCGGCATACTCGGTGGACTGTTGGGGACAGGTGGGGTTGCGGCCGTGATAGCGACTACTCCAAAGTGGATTTGGCCTTTCTTAGTCTTACTAATCGGCGCGACAATTAGCGTAATGTTCTTTTTCCTATTACTTGGCATCCGTCAAGCCGGCATTATTATCTTGGTTGCTTTGTCTCCAGTTGCTATAGTTTGTT
>CAOQYN010000001.1:16040-91177 GCA_948514425.1 uncultured Candidatus Saccharibacteria bacterium | reverse complement strand
AGATGCTTTCCCCCTCCGCTGCCTCTACCTAGGTAGTGTTTGATGGAGGAAGAAAGAAATCAATTCTAGAGATTTTTATGTTATTATGTAATCATAATAGTTATAACCATCAGAAAGGGCAAAATAGATGGCGCTGTTTGGTTCAAAAAAATTAGGAAAAGATCTTGCTAAAGTTGGAAAAGATCTAAAGAAAGAATTGAAAGACGACGTTAAAAAGGGCAAAAAAGAAGCAACAAAACTAAAGAAGGATGCTTCAAAAAAGGCGACTAAACTCAAAACTGGCGCGAAGAAAGAAACTGCTAAAGTAAAACGCAAAGTGGCAGCAAAGAAGAAATAAGCACAGAGTTTTAATGATGGTAAAAGCTGAAAAAACGACAAAAACTAAATTGACTGGCTGGGGTTGGTTTTGGAGGTTAGTAGTATCTTTGGCTATTCCGCTTGGAGTAGGAGGTCTATCGGCTTTATTTGCTGGAGATTCGATGGCGGAGTTTGGTAAGTTCAGCCAGCCGCCTCTTGCGCCGCCAGCTTGGCTCTTCCCGGTCGCCTGGTCAATACTTTATACCTTGATGGGGGTGGCGTGCTTCCTAGTATGGATTTATTCGGACAATAAGCGGGTCACAGCAAAAGTAAAATCAGCTTTCTTCACAATTTATGACGTTCAGTTGATTTTTAACTTCTTTTGGTCAATCTTTTTCTTTAATTTTGGCTGGCGGTGGTTTGCATTTGGTTGGTTAATCGCATTATGGATAATGATACTGGCGTTGGTAATTTGGGGAGCTAGAAATCACAAGGGGGCCATGTGGTGCTTGTTGCCATACTTGCTCTGGGTTACTTTTGCTGGCTACCTAAATATTGTGATCGCGATTTTGGACTAAACGGTTACTCGATGTCATTTAGCATCTCTATGGCTTCTGTTTCGTTTGCTATGAAGAATGTGTTTTTCATTATTGCTCAGGGTAATGTTTTGATATATTTTTTATGGGAGTTTGTTTGGGAAATTTTCTTTTGAGCAAAACGGAGTACTAGACTTATAATAGCTACAACTACCACCATGATGATAACCCAATAGAATGTGCCCAATTCATATATGTTGCTGGATAGAGTGAACCAGCCGTTGTTGATGTAGTCGAGGAAGAAATAGGGGGAATTTTGTTGGAGTACCATCAAGATTTCTGAACAAGTAAACATTCTTTATGGTCGAAAGCCCAATAATGAGTGCAAAATATCCTAATGGCACAATCAAGCCGTAGAGATCGATTTTTTTCTTCAACGGAGTCTTGTCGAATAATAAATAAGAAATTAAACCCAAAATTGGAGTTACTACATGGAGTAGGGTTGATGCTAAGCTGTACGTTTTGGCGAAGCCGTAGTATTCTATTTGTTGCGGCGCGAGGAATAAGTTAAAGGCTACTCCAGTAATAGCTATAGCAATAGTGAAAATATATTTGATGAGGTATAAGAAATTCGCTGTGTGCTTCTTAGTTAAGTCGTAAATAGAAAATATTAAACAGATGAGGGCAAGGAGTATGTTGCTTTGGATTGTGTAATAGAGCAAGATGCTCTTGGAATGATTAGGGCTTTGGTAGTTCAAAAAAATACCTAAAATCACGCAAAAGACAATGATTAGATTGCAGATGATTCTTATTTTTTTCACTATGACTCCCTTAGTAAAGTTAGGATAACTATATTCATGGTACTACGAAAACTATCATTTATGCAATAGGCGCGTGCCCGTTGGGCGGAACTACATTAGATTAAGCAAGTGCCCCACGACGCCGATAATGCTGCCCAAAACGATTGACATGACGGCCATCATGATTGGGCTCTTTTTGTCTTCTTTGGTAACTAGGACAATAGTCGGAACGGCCATGAGGATAGCTACGAATCCGCCTCTAAGCCACCACAGGTCTCCAAACCAATTAACTCCAAATATTACGAAAGGGAGTATAACGTAATATGCAAATGCCGATAAGCAGGAATATTTATCTACTTTCATCTTGATCATGGGAAGTACGTCAATCACGCCCGCAATAATACCGATTAATAATGTTAACAAGAAATTCATTTGTACCTCCTTTATGGCGCGTTTTTAGATTGGTCGGGGCTACCAGGATCGAACTGGCGACCTCACGCCCCCCAGGCGTGCGCGCTACCACTGCGCTAAGCCCCGCTGCATTAATTCTATCACGATTACAGATAGTTGGGTTAAAATAGATATAATGCAACTATTGTTCCAGACTTACTTTGATTCCCCGCTGGGTAAAATTATTCTTACTGCGAATAAAACTGCGCTTACTGGGTTAGGGTTTAATGATCAGGTAGACTCAAAGCGGAAAGTGCAAGACCAAGCAATAATGAATAAAGATAATACAGTCCTGATACAAACTAAAGCTTGGCTCGAATCTTATTTTGCTGGAGAAAATCCTGATCCGAATAATATTTTGCTTGATGTTTGCGGTACGGATTTTCAAAATGCTGTTTGGCGGTTGCTGACTGATATTCCGTATGGGCAGACCATGACATATGGTGAAATTGCACGAAAAATTGCTGAACAATTAGGTAAATCCGATATGGCTGCTCAAGCCGTCGGTAACGCTATTGGGCGCAATCCAATCCCGATCATAATTCCCTGTCATCGAGTTATCGGTTCTAGTGGGAATCTAACTGGTTATACTGGTGGGTTAGATAGGAAGCGTTATCTCTTAGGGCTCGAGCAGTCTCCAACATCATCTCCCTACCCTTAGCTTTTGTCCGTAGTGGGTATATCAGTCTTAATGCCGGTAAGGCTTACGTCGTCGGCCGCAATTTCTATGGCTGGTCGCGTGTAGCCACATCTGCTTCTGTTGCCTACGCCTTGGGCGTGAATCCTGCTGAGGTCTACCCGTCGGACAGCAACTACCGTTGGGATGCTTTCCCCCTCCGCTGTCGAAACCGAATTACGTCCGAAGCCAAAACAGATCTGTATGATATTCTTTATTCTTGTTGGTCAGGGTGATCGGATTTGAACCGACGACCTCGCAGTCCCGAACCGCGCGCGCTACCAGCTGCGCCACACCCTGATAACTTCGATTCTATCATGGAATTACATAAAGATAAACCTGTGGGCTAATAAATATTATGCAAATATATTATAGGTATTGACTAAAATTAGTATATGATGTATAATACATATTACCACGGTTTCGTGAGAAAAAGAAAGGAGGATTATGGTATGAGTAATCCTAGTAGTAACATTGATAAGATGATAACAGTCGCAAAGGCTGGAAAGATGTTCGCTCCAACGGGCGGGTTTGATTTGGCGAGCTTTGATGATGCGTGCTCGGAAACGCCAGATCAGGTGATTCTTAATTATAAGGGATGCAATAACAAACCACTTGGCTATCAAGAGCAGGTAGATGGCGTTCCTTGGGATCGTTTACCCGACGATCGGAAAGTCGAGATTGGCCGTAACGCTTTGAAGGAATTAGTCGCTAGCGTCTGTGAAAAGATACTAGCCCTCGCTACAGCCTAAGTTCCCTTTTATTATCATTTCATCATGTCCTTTATTCCAAAATGCCCACAGCAATATCGTGGGCATTTTTCTTTTTACTCTTGCGTACAGCTCAGAAATGAGTTATAATGGCGATATGGAATCGTAGCTCAGTTGGTTAGAGCGCCGCCCTGTCACGGCGGAGGTCGCGAGTTCGAGTCTCGTCGGTTCCGCCATTATTGTGAGTTGTGCCCTTGAGGGGTGTTTTTTGTCGATGGTAATATTATTTATTCTTTTTGGTGGAATTACTCTAGTATTTTCTCTGTATCCGTGTTATAATCTGGTTATCGGGGCGTAGCACAGTTGGTAGCGCACACGGTTTGGGACCGTGAGGTCGCTGGTTCGAGTCCAGTCGCCCCGACCATGATAGTACCGATTTTGTGCCCAGATGCTGTAGTCAGTTCTCTTCCTTAAACATGATAACAACTTGACAAAGTTGGGGTGTACCAATCGTTGATAAGATACGCCGAAATGGCGTAATTTTGTTAACCCCACCATTCTATCACGAGCCGAGACATGAGTTACCTTCAGAGTCCTATTTGAAGCTTGAGTCTTCTTCAGTCTCGCCTCTAGCGTAATAGACGCCAATAATTTTACCGCTGACAATTCCGATAGATAGCCATTCTTTAGTGGGGCATTCCGATGCATGCTTATGTCCTAATAAAATAGTTGCTCGAGAAATCTTTTCTATATTCGTGCCAGTAACAAAAGTTAGACCACCAATATATTTCTTACCATCAACTAGCGTCATAGAAAAATCAAAAATCTCATTCTTGGAACGAGAATCGCTAAGATATTGCAATATTTCACCTGCTGTAGTAGCGTTTAGCCGCCTCAGAAAGAATGATATATCTACTTTGCTAAAATCACACTTTATCGTTTCAATTCTTTGTATTAACTCGAGAAATTCTCTTGGTAATCTTCGGTTAATTGCAAAATAATTACTTTCCTTGCCCGTGAGATACTTATCTATAATATCTTGGCGAAAGTTACATTCAAAGTCATCTGCTATTAAAGTAATATCAGATTCTTTTTGGAATTCTAAGTCTGCCCCCAGATAATGTCCGAGGATGTTTATTTCATTATTAGTAATAAACTTGCCTCGCGCTATTGATCGCCTATGCAGAAAATACAGAAAGTCGTACGGATCGATTAAATACTTAGTAGTAAGCTCTAGATCAAAAATACTCATTTGGTTTAGAGTGAAGTGTTCACTCTGTTTAGAGAATAGCTTTTCTTGAAACTTGCTCCCCGAATAATAATCACTTGTTATACACAGTACAAAAACCTTATTAATGTCTTTTTCTATGCTAAGGCACTTTCCATCCTTAAGGGTCAAATGCAAGCCGGATTTGTTCTTTATTGCTTCAGCTATCCTACACCCCTGCTCATATGGATCTTGGATTGCTTTAAGATAGTCATTTTTTGCGCTTATCGCATCCCCACTCTTAGATTTAATTGTTAAACGTTTATTCTTACATTGGGCGATTATTATGGCATCGTCGCAAACACACAAAACATCGGCATCTGAAATTCTTTTACCCTTCTTTGATTCTATGATTACGTTTCTATAAGTATTATTTTTACCAAAGCTTCTACGCAAAAATTCTTCAGTCGTCTCTTCCAATGCATCACCAATGTGTTTCGAGAAGATATCTTTATAGTAACTATCCTGTATGCCGATATAGAAAGGCCGACTATAAATAGCTTTTGCGAGCAATATAGTTGAAGCAATAAAGTATCTCGAATCGTCGATTTTTATAATTGGTCTCTCGGTAATAATATTTTGAGATTCTATACCGAAAAAGTCACCATATTGTTCTTGCCCACAATACGAAAAAACATCAAAAAAGGCCTGCACATCTTCCGGATTTATTTCTGATCCATTCACTTTACAATACGCATATATTACTTCGGGTGACACACATAATATATTAAACGCATTATTCTGATTTGACATATCTAGCTCGTCAATCGGAATTTTTTCGTTCAAAGCGCAACAGTATACGGCCTCCATCCAAGAAACAATCGCATTAAAAATATCGACGCATAGCTCGATATTAAAACCGACTTTTGAGTTAATCCACGTTATGTCATGACGATAAATATATTTTATGTGATTTAAGAATTGGGAATTATATGCACCAGATTCAGCGTAGAAAGTAGATTCTATTATCGAATCGGTTGTTATAAGGTCATTTTCATTATTTGGAAGTGTTACATATGTAAAATGCAAACTTTGGAGCAGTTCCATAATTCTTTTTTCTCGCCTTTTCAGTAGCGCATTGTCTATCTCCATGATGCTCTTTTCTAGGCTATATGGTTCAGAGACCATTAATCCGATAAGGTAGCCTATCTCGCTATACTGGATAGAATCGGGTTCATATTTGAACCCGATCGTCGTTCACCATCAAGAAAGCATCCTTTCTGGCTATATTGGCCAGAACTCGCAAAAAACCAGCACTGTTAACTATTATTTTAAGTTCTTTTATAATCTCTTCGCGATTGTTCATACTAATTTAGACTAGTATGGTATCTCCATTACTATTTTAATCTACAAAGGGTAGTATTGGAAGTTTTAACCAGCTTCTTTGAGAGTAGCAACAATCTGACGAAGTCGAGTACACCCAATCGTCTAAGTAGTAGACATTCTATCCAAAAAACGCTAAAACGCCAAAACGGCATTTCTCGCTTATTCTTCTTATTTCCAATTCTCAGCTCACAATCTATATGTTATCATAGGTACAGGTCATCATTCTCCGAGCTACCACCTTGAAACTTGGTTATAGCTTCGCGAAGTTGGGCCGACCACAGTTTATATAAATATGATTTTAGTTATTCTTAAAATAGTCCTTCATTCCTTCAACGTCAGGGAAGATTTTGTCAAAAATCAAATAAAGCGAATCGGTCTTTTCATAGGAGCCGATCGCATAACATTTCTTGCCAAGACCATAGGCTATACCCGCCTCAATATGCGAGCTTTTGCCTGCGGGGAGCACCATAATGAGATTATCAGCAGACTTTAGCCCATCCAAATCGTCTTCAAAAATGATACGGATAGCGTCCGAAGTAAGTTCACAGTTCTCATAATCATCCGCAAGTTTGTCGGGATGGTCATGAAGATTGGAACCTGCGTTATTATGTGATTTCTCGTTTGTGGCAAAACAATAGTACGTTTTATTAATGGCATCAAGGGCTTTACATACCTCGAGAACTTTTGGAATATTCCGTGTCCTACCTACGACGATAAAATCGGTCTTCATAATAGTTAAAGTATAACATATTGTTAACATTGGTGGAGCTAGAAACGTAGTTATTATATTGTAAGCGTCAGACTACAATCTGGAGCGACTTTAGCATAGCGTTCTGTATTAGCGGATATGTCGCCGATAATAAAGTAAAATCTGTGTTATTACGCGACTTCTCGTTTATAACAAAGCAGCAGGAAATCCCGGCGGAAACCGGGATTTTTCTAAAATTGACGAAGTTCATCCATGACCCTAAAAAGAGCTTCAACTGGCGTCATGTTGTGGAAGCCAAAGCGCTCATCGGGTTGTCTTGTTGCATCAATATTGATTTTTGCCCAAGCTGCGATGGCCTTTTCTTGATCATAGACACTATCCCACCAACTTAACGTTTTCTTGCCATTAGGCACGAAATAACACTCCCAGGGTGCGCACGGAACGTCGTAAGTATTTCGGTCTAAGGCAGAGACCCAAATTGCAAGATCACGCTTATCAAACTCAAACGCAATCGAATCTCTGCCCCAATTTCCTATCAACGCCAACTGTTTGCGATATAGCCTATGGTCTACTTGAACATCAACAAAAAAAGCGTATTGGCAGAAAATGCGCAAGATAACGATAAAATAATTTTGCTATCCACGTCATCGCACTACTAGGGGCCCCACCAATGAAGAAGATACGTCTAATCTTGCGCTTAGCTTTGCCAAAATCCCATAAAAGGAGCATCTGACAAGCTACATACGCACCTAGCCCTCCTTGTGCATGAATTTCAAGGTTTTGTAATTCATGACATTCAGCGTATTCTAAAATCCGATTACGAATACTTTCTTTAATGTCTGGGCTATGATTATACTCAAAGACGATTACTTTTGCCTCTTCACCATAGTGTTGTTTTAAACTTAAAATGTACTGTCGCACAGTTCTTGCCGCGTTTCCCTCGGCAGGTATAACTAAAATTGTTGGCCGCATTCTATCACCTCCTTGACTATTGCGGTCTACAAGCGAACTTTTTTATTATAACATTGTTTACATATTAATACAAGGTATTAAGCAGTTCTGCTACACTTTTGACGATGTGACTAGGTGGAACTACAGCAAGCGCAGACTGGCTGCCAGACACGATTACATAACCATCGAAATCACTAAAGACTATCATAAAATATATTATAATGAAAATATGAGAGAATATATACCCCAGAAAGCAAAATTAATCCCAAAACAGGCAGAATGTAAGTTTCGAGGGGAATTATTTGATGTCTATCAATGGCCACAAAAACTTTTTGACGGGTCGATGTCGACTTTTGAAATGCTAAAACGTGATGACACGGTGGTGATTGTGGGGATTCTGACACCAGAAGAGCAAAGCCGTCTGGGAAAAGTCAGCGGTACGGAAGATAAAGTTGTGATTACCTATCAAACACAGCCGCACCAGGATTGGTTTTACGATTATCCAGGAGGAAGGCATGATGATCAAGAAGAAACTGAACTTGAAGCAGCAAAGCGCGAAATGCGCGAGGAGACTGGATTACAATTTCAAAATTGGAGACTCATGGAAGTACGCCAACCATTTTCGAAAATTGATTGGTTGGTATATACTTTTCTGGCAACTGGGTTAGTTGAGCAATGTGAGCAATCACTGGATGCCGGAGAGAAAGTTGAGGTTATGGAAGTAACACTGAGTGAGCTACTTGAATATGCGGCAAAGCCAAATGCAAAACATCTACTGCTGAACTTCATGCGCGAGATTAAAAGTTTGGATGAGCTTAAAAATTTACCAGCATTGCGCGAATACTAGATTTGGCAAACGTTTGGTATTTGGAATTAATACTAAAACGTCCTACTTAGCATATTCAACAGCTCGAGTTTCACGAATCACGTTGACTTTAATTACGCCAGGATAAGACATTGTGGCCTCAATTTTGTTTGCAATATCACGGGCCAATTTTAGGGCGGAGAGGTCATCAATTTGTTTTGGCTCGACAATGACGCGAATTTCGCGGCCAGCGGAGATAGCATAGGCTTTGTCGATACCAGGAAAACTGGTGGCAATATTTTCAAGATCGCGCATACGTTCAGCAAAATTCTCTGCTGAGATATTGCGAGCGCCTGGACGAGCTGCACTCAATGAATCAACAATCTTTACAATAATTGCTTCGGGTGTGGTAGGTTCGATATCATCATGATGCGCCGCCATAGCATGAACAACGTCGTCTGGCATACCGTATTTTTTTGCAAGCTCGGCGCCGATTTCAGCATGCTTACCTTCAATTTTATGAGTTACGGCCTTTCCAATATCGTGAAGTAGAGTGGCGGTTTTGGTCACACGCTTGTTGGCACCAATCTCTTCCGCAATCATACCAGCAATATGTGCCATCTCAACTGAGTGTAGTAAGACATTTTGACCGTAACTGGTGCGGAACTTTAGCTCGCCCAATAGATGGATGAGTTCGCGAGGAATACCAACTACACCAACTTCGCGAGCAGCGTCTTCGCCAGCACGCATTACTTCTTTTTCGATCTCACGCTCAGCTTTTGAGACAGCGTCTTCGATTGAGCTAGGATTGATGCGGCCGTCTTTCATCAAGCGCTCGAGCGCATACCGTGCTACTTGGCGACGAATTGGGTCGAAGCTTGATAATACGACCATACCAGGCGTATCGTCAACCATAATATCTACACCAGTCGCGCGTTGAAGAGCTTGAATATTGCGACCTTCTTTGCCAATAATGCGACCCTTCATATCATCGTCTGGTAATTTTAGAGCAGTTACGGTGCGATCCGCGGTGACTTCAGAAGACATGCGTTCCATAGCCGTAAGCAAGATTGCCTGGGCAGTTTCATCAATGTCGTGTTTGATTTCCTTCTGCTCCTTGGCAACTAGGCCAGCAAGATCTTGTTTAATATCGCGTTCAGTCATTTGCATGAGCTTTTCTCGAGCTGCTTCTTTGGACAAGCCAGCAATTTTTTCCAATTTTTCTTGCTGACGATTACGAATATCTCGTACTTCATTTTTGAGGTCATCAAGCTCTTTTTCTTGTTTGGCGAGACGCTCAGTCTTTTGTTCAAGTTGGTCTAGCTTGTTGTCGAGATTGGATTCACGCTCAGTCAGGCGAGATTCGGTCTTCTTCCATTCGCGGCGGCGCTCAGCCTCTTCCTGTTGCGACTTTGAGGCCATCTCAGCAGCATTAGTTTTAGCCTGTAAGACAATGTCTGATGCTTCATTTTTGGCTTTGCGCACTAAATCATCAGCTTTGTTTTTTCCGCCATTTTCATTTTTTTTATTATAAGCAAAAAGTATACTAGCACCCGCACCCATGCCGAGTACGAGGGCAATAATTACTCCTATCACGTTCATCTTTCGTGCCTTTCCTAATTGTTGTGTCGATATTTTTCTCTATACCAACGGGGTAACAAATAAATATAAAATTAATAAAATTCTGCATTGATTATATCATAATTTTGCGAGAACTGGCAAAAAGTAAGGATGCTTGGCGTGGCGTTTAAGGTCATTAACTCTATTTTTTGGGAGCAGAGATATTGGCGGGACGACCGTAATCTGGAAGAATAACTTGGTGAAGTTGACCATGATGATCATAAAGTGGAATTTGCAGTTGGTCGGCAAGAGTATTAACAATGGCAGCTCCAATGCGCAAGCCAGTAAAAGAACCTGGCCCACTAAAAAAGGTGATAGCGGTGATATCTTGCCAGTCGGCATGATTTTCCTGTAGTTTATCATGGATGAAACTAAAAATTTTTTCGGCTAAATCATAACGGCCAACGCGCGAATATTCGAGATCGTCAAGACGCAGAATGCAAGTGTCAGTAGAGGTATCAAGATAAAGCTTCATGATAGATTGTCCATAATTTCTGGTTGGTTTGTAGTAATACTGCGGCTGCCATCGGAATTAAGTGTGATATGGAGGCGTAGGTGATTTTCTGGGAGTAGGTTAGCAACATCTCCGCCCCACTCAATTACCACGATTGAATTTTGATCCTGTAGGGTCTCGGCAAGTTCGTCACCCATAATCCCAGGATCGCTAAGACGATAAAAATCATAATGGATCAATTCCCCATGCTTAGCTGAAGTGTTGTAATTTTTACAACACTTTTCTTGTTGAAGCGGGAAAGGATAACGCTTAGAGATTGTGAAGCTAGGACTAGTAATGGGTTCAGAGATGTCAAGGCCTTGGGCGAGTCCACGCGTAAACGTGGTTTTGCCAGCACCAACGTCGCCCACCAGCTCAATGATGGCCGGAAGTTTGAGTTTCGAGGCGATTTTTTGACCAAGTTCGAGCATGGCGGTCTCGGAAGTGATTTTCATGAATAACATTATACAATAAAAAGACTATAATTGGAAGGTAAGCTAAATATATTTGTGGGTGACCAGATGGAAGTTCCAAAATAAACATTTTCTTTTCGCTGAGAAAATTGATAATAGCTATATGGAATTCAAGGAGATAGGTAGCAAACTGACCAAAAAGATTGGCGGCTATAGCAGAAAAACTAAAAACGCCTGTGAGGCAAACTAACAACATGGCATATGGGAGAGTGGGCAGGATTATAAGATTAGCAATGAGAGAAAGAAAAGAAAGACTACCAAAATTATAAATGAGAATTGGGGCGCAGATTAAGCTTGTTGAGATGCTCGTAATAAGCATTCCTGCGAGCCAAGGTAATTTTTTGCCGCCGTAGAGTATTTTCTGGAGACGAGGAGCAAGAATCATGATACCAAAGAAAGAAGCAAAGGAGAGCTGCCAACCAAGATTTTGGAAATTCACTGGAACAAGCAGCAACGTGAGCGCGGCAACAAGACTAAGTAGTTGAAGTGGTGCAAATTTACGCCCAACGTAACCTACTAATAGACTGAGGCTGGTCACTAAGGCAGCACGAGTCATGGAAGGTGTGAAGCCAACAATTAAGACAAATCCCAATACTAAAATTAACGAGAAAAGTATCCCAGAAAATTTGGAGAATTTGCCGAAAAGTTTTTTTGCAGCATTGACGAGAATGCCAAGATGCGCACCCGATGCGACTACAACATGAGTCATTCCGACAGCACTAAGGGCATCTGAGAATTTTTCTGATAAGCCAGCTTTCATACCTACAAGGTAGCCTAAGCCAAGATCAACGGCTGGACTAGTAATAAAATTACGTACCTGTGCTGCAAACCAATTTTTGAAACGGGCAAAAATATCACCAGTTTCAGAGCGTGTGACAGAGATGAGTTTGGGTCGGTAAAAATTCGCAAGAAAAACGCCAAAACCAGCGCCAACTTGACCTTGAATCGTGATTTCATCAGAACGTTCTAGATTGGTGGGTGGGTTTGAAAGTTGAACATAAATGAGACCAGAAAACTTTTTGGTGGCGTTATCGGAAATTCTAAGATCGCTAAGACGCAACTTGACTTGTCCAGATGAAGATATAGGGTCCTCAGTAATTTTGCCACTTATAGTAATCGTCTCGCCAGTAAGATCAGTAAAGGCAGAAGCACTAATGATGTCGTCATGAACACGATAATTACCAATTATGATACCAATAGTTAACGCAATAATCAGCATGAGGTAAGAAGCGTGATGTAAGACGAACCAAAAAATCAATAAAGCACTGATTAGCCAAAAAATATTATCAAAAATTACTAAATTGAAAGTTAAACTTATAACGATGCCGATAATAATCCCCCAAATTGCGCTATAGAAAATCTTGGACGGATGGATTGTTTGCCATAAAAAGAGTTTTCTTGTTGACATGCCTGGAGCATAGCATGATTTTTGAAAGAACTACAAGCATAAGTTTATTCAAACACAAATAAATTATACGGCGGAGTGTTTTTGTTGCTTGGCGATAAGGCGGCTACGACGATATGTTGCCATGCCAGCATAAGCGCCAGCAAGCATGCTCATAATCCAGTTTGGCGTGACAGTTGAATCTGGTTCGACGATAGGTGGCGTAGAAATAGTGGCTGGCTCGATATTGACCGTGGTAGTGTTATAATTTTGCGGAACATATTCAAGCGCGAGGAGAGCAAGATTTAATTCAAAAACGAGATCTTCGACTGCGCTTTGAGTAGCATCAGAATTTGCGAGCATTGATTTTGCAACTTCGAGCTGCGAGAGAACACGAGCGTAACTTGAGGCGGTGAAGTCATTAGGATTGAGCTGTGAAATTTCTGCTACCACTTCACCCAATCCTGTCCAATCAACTCGTGCGGGTTTTTCAGGGACAGGCGCAACAACTTCGGTAGGAATTGTTTCTGGATTTGCTTCCGCAACTGGTTCAAGTTCTGTGAGACCTTTTAGGCCAGTTGTCTTTTCGGCGAGACCGTCCATAGCCGACATCAGTTCAACAAAATTAGTATTTGGTTTGTAAAGTATAGCTCGTGCCTTGGCGATGGCGACTTGGAGTTCACCAAACTGCTCTGCAAACTCTGTCTCATAATCATTCAATGTTAGGTCTTGTACGGCTTCAAGCATAGAGTAAAGATTCCCTTTAGCTTCAAGCAATGCTGCTTCGGCAGGGTATTCGATTCTGTGGGATAGAATGTATGCAGCATCATCGACAGGAGGAGTGTTGGACTCTGATGAGATTGGAGTCGCGATTGATGGAGCTGACTCAGGACTTTGTTCTACAGGCGATGCAAACGCTTGAGATTGAGGCGTGTTTGGTTCTGGGCTAAAAAAGGTTTGGCCCTGCGTTAAGAAAAGTGAAGCAATAAACTCGACAACGTGATTGATCTCAGAAGAAGGTATCTCGTCCTCGCCCAGATTTGGTGCGCTACTTGGCGTGAAGGAGGCTGTTTCCGATACAGGTACTTCGTCAAGAATGGCTAAATCATGCGCAGCAGGAATAGGAAGAGACGGCTCAAAGAATTCATCAAGCTCTTCATCCAAAGATTCGTCTGCGCCGTCCAATAAATCAATGTTGATTTCAACATCCAAGATTGCAGAGTATAAATCTTTAAGTGACGTGTCGTCACTTTGCAGAAGTTCTTCGGCAGCGGCAGCAACGGTAATAAGTTGCTGATAACTGTATTTAGTATAGTCTTGCGCGTCGATGGCATTTACTGACGCAATAGATTCTGCAAGTTCGGTACGCATAGCGTCGCTAACAAGTTCAAGATTTTCAAGGGCGCGCTCCAAAGATTGCTCAGCTGAAACGATACGCTCATATTCGAGATGTTGTTTGAGCGCCTTTTTGCCAAGAGTGACGGCACGTTTAATGGATGCTATAGCTTTGGTGGCAACAGGCTTCCACTTACCTAAATCACCAACAGTGTAGCCATTGGTATATACCAGAGACTCTTCGATAAGTGCTTGAAGCTGGCCTTGGGCGCGGGCAAGACGAGTCGCTTCATCAATTTCTTCAGCAACTTTATCTTCAATGACTTGATAAATTCCTTGGTTGTGCACCTTGTTAACATGACAGCTAGACGAAATGTAGTCTTGGACGTTTTCGGTAAAATCACCACCATAGACAACCGTAACAGCATGTTCGGTGTTGCGTGGAGCGAGTTTGTAGAAGGTGCCGAGCTTACCAGCAAACTCACCCCCTTCAATGACGAGCATTTGGAGAGCAGGCTTACTTTTTTCCCGACGAGTTTCGGCAAAAACATAGCTACGCAGGCTGGTATACTCACCATTATTCACGGTAACTTCAACCGCATGGTCAGGATTGACCGCTTTGCCAGATTGCAAAACGGCGCCAATCATAGTGAGTTTATCATCTTCAGATTCCGATTCGATAAATTCACCAGTAGCAATAATCTTAGTACCATTCAATGTGATATTGCCGGACTGCGCAACAATACCGGTTGCGCCAGTAATTTCAGAAGCTCCAATTTCCCAACGACCGTAGCCAGCCGCATGGATTGCAACACCAGAATTTTCATCGACGGTGATTTTTGTCTGATCGGCAATCTTAATAAGGGGAATATTTTTGCCGCGACCACGAATAGTTCCACTAATACAAAAACCATCTTGTGCTACCATGTGACCATAAAAATCAACTGTTACGCCGTAAGCAGCTTTGAAATTTGGGGCAACTAATATACCATAATGATTGGGTGCGAAAAGTTTCACTTGTTCATCGACTAAAACTTCAGCATAATTTTCATTGTCAGAAGTTGTAGCGCCTTTGATGCGAATGGCGTTTCCCTTCAGTCCGTAGGCAACAATGCTGCCTTTACCGGTGATTATGACGCTACCGTATTTAATATCAATGACGCAAACGTTAGCTTTAAGAGAAGTGAGATTGAAACCTCCAAGGTCTAAAATTAGATTACGTGAAATTTCAAGGTTACGGGTCGTAACAATATCATTTTTGAGAGTAATTTTGAGAATGCTAGAGTCTTTAATAGCAGCAGCAAGTTCGGTTTCAGTACGAATTTCGGCATCAAAAATCTTGCCTTCTGCGACTGTAATAATACAAGCAAAAAGCTCAAACGAGAGTGGCATACCTAGCGCCAAAATGAGTGCTAGGATACCGAGAAATTGATTTTCTCGCATTAGACTAGTTCCCTTGCACCTTTCTAATAACTCTGCTGGTTATTGTCTAGTATTATAGCAAATTGTTGACAATTAAGCAAGACTAGGACTATTAAGCACCAACGCGATCTTTGGAGTTTTTGCGACTAGCGTTATGTTCGATATACTCAATAATCTTTTCCGCAACATTGCGACCAGTAACTTTTTCGATACCAAACCCTGGCGAAGCGTTTACCTCCAGGACAAGTGGACCACGCGCGGAGCGCATGAGGTCAACACCGGCAACGTGAAGCCCCATGACTTTAGCAGCCTTGACCACAATACGTTTTTCTTCGTTAGTAAGCTTTACACTCGTTCCCTCTCCGCCTTTATGGAGGTTGCTGCGAAAATCGTCGTCGAGAGATTGGCGCTTCATACTAGCAACAACACGTGAGCCAACGACCAAAGCACGAATATCAACACCAGCAGATTCCCTGACGTATTCTTGAAGCAAGATGTTGGTACCGTCTTCATTATAGAGATAGAAAGCTTGGAGGGCGGACTTGGCGGCCTTTTTTGTCTCAGCGAGAACAACACCGTTGCCATGAGTACTAGTAGCAAGTTTAATGATTACGGGAAGACCAATCTGTTCAATCAGATCATCAATGTCGGCGGTATTGCGACTGACCAGTGTTTTAGGTGTATCGATGCCAGCCTTAGTAAGGATTTGCTGGGAGCGAAGTTTATCGCGAGAACGCGAGATAGCAATTGAGCTTGAAGCAGCCCAAGCGCCTTGCATTTCAAACTGGCGGACAATTGCGCACCCGTAGCGTGTCATGCTATTAGCAATACGCGGAATAATCGCGTCGTATTTGCGAAGTTTTTCGCCACGATAAAAGATGTTAGGGTGTTTTTCGTCAAGCGAAAGATAGCAATCCTTATATTTAATCACGCGCACCTGATGTCCACGCTGCTCAGCCTCAGCAACTAAGCGACGGGTGGAATAATTGGCGTTACCATTTGAAAGAATTGCTATTTTCATAATTTTATTTTATCATACCTTTCGTCTGATTGTGTTATATACTGCGTCTATTTGTCCATGTATTTACGATGGAAAGCCTGAGGATCTTGCTCGAGTTCAGCATTCAGCTCCATGTCCCGAATCCGGGGTGGGTATGGAACTTCCAGCTGTGAAACGTCGACGAGGAAACGACCCTTAAGCAGCCGACGGCCAATCAATACAGGGAAGTTGTTCTTGCTGCGATCGGCAAGAGTAAAACCAGCTTTGATATTCTTTTTGCCAATTTTAATGGAAAGACGAACTCGGTAGCGTACTTTAGCTTGCCCAGTAGAGTTGCGCACTGACACTGCTTTATAATCTTGAACCGTAATACGCTCACCAGTATAAAAATCACTCCCAAGAGCAAAAAGACAAAAACTAAGACTATTGTCTGGGTTTAGCGTAATGTCGCTAGCCCAAACAGACGAACTCTCGGCTCCCGTATCAATTTTCGCGGGAACTTTTTTAACTCCTTGGAGCGTAATGAGAGTGCTGTTACCAATGATTTCAAGTTTATGAGTGCTCATACTACCATTATAGCACAGATGACGTAAAAAGTCAATATCTATGAGTGAAATATGGTATAATTGAGGTATGATTGATTACTACTCTATACCTGAGAATGAGTTGCCGATGTCGATGCGGTTTTTGCGCAAGAAACTGAAACAGGCCGGATGGCGGGCGGAAAAACTTTGTCGCGAGAGCCAAAACAATCTGATTTTGACACGGCCAGACGGGGTAACTATAAGAGTGGCGTCGAGTACTCCACCGACGACAAGCGTGTATGCGCTGCGACTGGCGGACAACAAGATGATGAGCTATGAACTGTTACGTGACCTTGGAGTGGCACAGCCAGAGACGGTAGCGGCGCGAACGGCAGAGGAAGTTCGGCCGATAATTGAAAAATATAGCGCGGTAGCAATTAAACCGATTGACGGAGCGCACGGCAATGGAGTGACCGTAGGAGTGCAAGATTTAGCACAGGCAAAAGCTGCGATTGAGAAGGCAGTGGAGGCGTCGCCAGAAATGCAACTGGCGATTGTGCAGCCACAGTTGCCAGTAGACGAACTGGAGCAACGGGTGATTTGTATTGATTATCGGTTCGTGATGGCAATTGCGCGGATTCCGGCGCAGGTCACAGGTGATGGACGACGTACGATTGCGGAATTGATAGAATGTGAGAATGCAACGATTCGAACGGAGCCGTATCAGGGGGAGCTGGCATACGTTGATGCTGAAGCGGCGGAAAGGTTCTTGGGAGAGAAAATGAACTCGATACCGGCGGCGGGGGAGCGGGTGCGGGTCGTCGCGAGTTGCAATGTTGGTCAAGGCGGAACGGCGGAAGACTGTTCGGCAAAGTTTTCGGTGGAGAGACGTAAGTTAGCGGAAAAGATTGCACGGGCGACACAGTTGCCAGTGGTAGGGATTGATTATTATGGTGACCAGGTGATTGAGATTAATGCTTGTCCGAGTTTATATTATCCAACTGGAGATGAGTCGGCTTGGCGCGCGGTGGATGCGTATATTGAGTATTTGGCGAAGATTTAGGATTATTTGAGGTGCCTTAGGGTTGAAGGCGCTCCTGCAGAGATTTGCACAGCACGCACTTGCTAAATGATGAAGTTGTATTTTAAGTACCTCGAAAGCCCCTCGACCATATCGGTTGGGGGCTTTTTATCTGTATGATTTAACTAGCTATTTAGCGATAGCCTTAGCTTTGCCAGTTCCGATATACTTAGCACTACCGAAGGCGAGAATAAGCGAGAAGATTGGGTTAAGCAGAACTAGACCAACGGCAAAGGCGTTTGATTTGCCGAACGCTTTGGCCAGGTTGATACATAGCATAACAGCCATAACGATGTTGACAATTGGGATCAAAAGCAATAGGAACATCCAGCCGTTCATTCCGGCTACTTCAAAGAGGGTGTACATATTGTAAAATGGCACAATACTTGCCCATCCTGGCTTACCAGCTTTGGTGAAGATTTTCCAATTAGCGATCACCATGATAATGAGCATAATCAAGGCGATTACTGATGTAACTCCTAGTACCGCCGCGAGTGCTTCTGTGTCCACGGTTGTAGTCGTGGTGTAGTATGTGTTGTTGTAAGTATACATTTTTATTACTCCTTCTTTGTACTAAAATAACTGATTTTAAAGAAAAATGCAATTATTTTGCGCAATTTATTTCTCTTGTCTTATCCCCAGAAGCCGCGTTTTTTATTTTTAGGATCACGAAATTCCTCAAGAATCTCTTTTTGACGTTTACTAAGATTTTTAGGAGTCTCAACAGTAACTGTAACGATATGCGGCCCACGATCACCGTCGCTGCGCATTAAAGGTACGCCATGACCAGAAAGTTTGAACGGAGTACCAGATTGGGTGCCAGCGGGGATTTTCATGCGAACGTTACCATCAACGGTTTCGACATCTACCTCTGTGCCAAGTGCGGCATCAACCATGGAAACGCGAATCTCGGAAAGAATGATACTCCCCTCGCGCGTGAGGTGCTTGTGCGGCTTCACACGAACAAAAACGTAAAGATCGCCCTTGGTCCCGCCTTTGGGCGCTGGGCCGCCTTTGCCGCTGAGGCGAATCGACATACCATCATCAATACCAGCGGGGATTTTGACCTTGAGATCTTTGCCGTCAGCGCTAATGACCTTGGTAGTGCCAAAGACTGCTTCTTCAAAATTAAGAGTAACAGTCGTACGATAATCCGAACCGCGCACTGGGCGGCGTTGACCACCACCGAAGCCGAAGATGGAGCCTAGGATGTCGTCGAGACCGCCGCCACCGCCAAAGTCGAAGTTGAAATTCTGACCGTTAAAATTGAAACTACCGTTTTGGAACGGATTACCGCCAGCACTACCAGCCCCAGCACCACCAACACCGGCATGGCCAAACTGGTCATAGCGAGCGCGCTTTTGTTTGTCTGCGAGTACTTCGTGGGCCTCAGAAATTTCCTTAAATTTTTCCTCGGCAGCTTTATCACCTGGATTTTTGTCAGGGTGGTATTTGACTGCGAGTTTGCGATACGCTTTCTTGATTTCGTCATCAGAAGCGTTCTTAGAAACTCCTAAAACTTCATAATAATCTTTTTTCGCCATATTATCACTTTATTTTAACACATTATATCTCGAGAAACAATGCCAAAATTAGCACTTGTGCGCGATGATTGCTAATGTGTGTTTTTGCGTCAAATGATATTCTGGATGGCTACGCAAAAACTCATCGACAGCACGGGCGGATCCAGGGAGTTCGGGGTTGTTGTAGTCGTGAACAATGATAATTCCTTGGTCGGCAAGACGCGGAATGACGAGTTGGAGGCTAGTTTTGATCGACGAATAGAGGTCACCATCAAGAAAAGCAAAAGCGATACGGTCAGGTAAATCAGTAGATTGAAGTTCGTCAAACCAAGCTTTTTTAATGATGATTGAGCTTACTGTTGGATCGGGGTGATTGGTAATTTTGAGACCGTGTTTGCGAAGTTTTTCGACAATTTCACGCTTGGTGACTAGGAGTTCGCCTTTTTGGAAATTTTGACCAGCACCAGAACTATCTTCGGTAGTTTTTTCTGGGAGACCAGCGAATGAGTCATAAATCCACAGGGTTTTGCACAAGTTTTCCACAAGATATTCACAGTTTTTGGTGGAATTTTGGAGCATTTTGCCAAGCAAAACTGAGGTATCACCGCGATAGCAACCGAGCTCGACGAAGTCGCCTGATACAGAGAGGCAAGTTTCGGCAAGCTGGAGAATTTCGGAGGTCTCAGCTGGAGTGACTTGGTCGTTGCTCATAAACTTTAGATTTCTTCACCAAGCAAAATCTTGGCACGGCGGATCATGGCAGCGGTTTCGTCGGTAGCAATGACGTAAATCGGCTTGGAGCTTGGGGCAGAGACGAGGCAGTGTTGTGCATCGCCAAGACCATCATCATTTTTGGTATCGTTAATCTTGAACCCGAGGTAGCCGAGACCAGAGACAATGTCGCGACGAATCTCAGCATTGCGTTCGCCAATAGTAGCGGTAAAGACAAGCGCATCGACACCTTGCAGAGCGGCAACCATTTCGCCAACTGCCCGCTGGATGCGATAGATATACATGTCGTAAGCCAATTTTGCCCGAGGGTCGCCGTCGGCGCGAAGATCAAGGATCTCACGCATATCGCCAGTTGAGCCGCTCACCCCAAGCAGACCACATTGACGATTAAGGTATTCTTCGACCGCTTCTTCGTTGAAGCCCATTTCGCGCTGAATAGCGCTTGCGGCAGCGGGGTCGATGTCGCCACAACGAGTCGCCATCATAACGCCTTCGAGCGGAGTATAGCCCATGGTCGTATCGTAAGAATAACCATCTTTGATAGCTGTAAGTGAGGCGCCAGACCCAAGGTGACAAGCAACAACCCGTGGTTCGAGAATGTCGGCGTCACGCATATAATTACGTACGGCACCCATTGACAAACCGTGGTAACCGTAGCGTTTGATTTCAGCACGATCGGCAAGTTCGGTATCAATCGCATAATATTTATGAACGTCGTCGCGCGTATGATGGAAATGCGAGTCGGAAATAGTAATCACTGGAGTATCTGGGAAGGTTTCGACGCATTTAGAAATTTCAGCAGCGATCACTGGCACATGGAGCGGAGCGCGGCGCTTTTCTTCTTCAAGTCGGCGCAAGCATTCAGCATCAACAATGTGATCATCTGAAAAATATTCACCAGTCGCAGCGACACGAGCGAGGACAGCGCTAATTTTGACGCTATCGCCGAGATAACCTTCTTGATCGAGGATATTATAGGTATAACGAATAGTGTCGCCAATGCGCTTGAAGCCTTCGGTAATTTTCTTACGGGAACCATCAGTGCGGCGAAAAGTACAGATAAGCTGTTTATCTTCAGTCTCAAAGTGCAAAGAGCAAAGTAGTTCGTCGTCGCGATAGAGGGCGTACTTGCGCGAGGACGAACCAGGGTTAGTGACTAGATACAACTTTTCCATAAATAACTCCTTTTTTGTATTATAACATGAATAATCGACCACCAGACTGAGGTCTGGTGGTTTTGGACTCGCCGGCGATGCCGGCAGGATCGCTTAGTTAATATTTAAATCTTGTCAAACAAGTTTGCTTGTTCGATTTGGTTATATTTTTCTTGATGTCTTACATATCGTCTTACGACTAGCTCATCAATACCCACGGTCGAGGCAAAGTATCCTCTTTGCCTCGATATTTGGGGGTCCAAACAAGATGATACTTCAAATCGCAGTATGAATGTGATAAAGTTCTAATTGTACGTTTGTAATGCATAGACGTATTCCTTTCAATAAAGGTCATCCTGCCGGACGACCCTTATTATGCACCTTGTCTTCAAACGTAAACCCCAGCTAAAGCTGGGGGCTTTTAGGAATAAAAATGCGCTCAAATAGATTGAGCGCATTTGCGGAATTGGTCCTTAATCGTGATGGTCTGGGCGAAGAGAAAGTAGGATGGTGAGTGCCAGACTCGGAAAACTGGCGTAGACTGCCAATAACGCACTGTAAAGATTTATACCAAGATAAGTACCAATGACAAGTCTGAGACTGCCGATCATGGCGCAGATACTACTAAACGTAAGTAGATATGCACAAAAGCGCATATGTCGAATCGAAAGCGCGAAAAACGCCAATCCGCCGACTAGGCTGCTAGCAACAGTCGTACATCCACTCAAGACAAGGGTATCGCGTGGAGCGTCAGGCTGTATATAGAACAGACCGACGCAGCTTAGACCGATCACTAATAGAGCAATCGCCGCAATTATACCCATAATCACCATAATGCGCTTGATTCCGTTGGTCGTATTGGTTGTTGTGTTTAAATTTGTTTTGCTCATTTTTATTTCCTCCTGCGTTCGCCCGCCGGCCTAAATTTCCGTCTGGCGAACACTGCCAAACGGTTTAGCTGGGTTCAAATAATTAAGCCAAAGTAAACCGTTTGGGCTAGAGAATGTATCGTTTTTGCAAAAGTTAAGAAAACCTCAATCCACTATACATCCACGGCATACAGTATGATGTTATGATGCAATATAAAGTACTGGATGCTCTGCAATACTGGAGAAACCGATTTTCTTATAATCGCATAGATAGTATAAGTTGTCAATAGCGGTGGTGGGGTAAAATATTCTGACTAAAACGGTGTATGGGGAAAGTGGATTAGGGGGCAGCAAAAATAGCCCCTAGGGGCTATTTTTGGGTCGTTTAGCGACTAAGTCTTACTCTTTGTCGACAACTTCTCCTTCGACAGCTTCGCCATCATCAGATTTAGTATCGTCAGTTGACTCCGTGGCTGGACCTTCAGTAGATGCAGATTGGTACATTTTAGCACCGATCGACATACGAACGTCGCTGAGGGCTTTTGCAGCGGATTCAAGTTTTTCTTTATCAGAGCTGGAATCTGCGAGAGCTTGTTTGGCTTCTGCGACAGCGTCCTTGATGGTCTTTACATCATCCTCAGAGAGTTTGTCTTTGAACTCATCTGGCATTTTTTCGGCTTGATAAATCTCATTTTCAAGGTGGTTCTTGGCGTCAATGGCTTCGCGCTTCTTTTTATCTTCCTCGGCATGAGCTTCGGCTTCAGCCTGAGCTTTTTCGATATCTTCTTTACTCATGTTGCCAGAATTCTGAATCGTGATGCTTTGCTCTTTGCCGGTCCCCTTGTCTTTCGCAGTAACATTCAAAATGCCGTTGGCATCAATATTGAAAGTAACTTCGATCTGTGGAATGCCTCGAGGAGCAGGAGCGATACCATCAAGAATGAAGCGACCGAGAGATTTGTTGTCGGCGGCCATTTCGCGTTCGCCTTGAAGAACATGAATCTCAACTTGTGGCTGATTGTCGGCAGCCGTAGAAAAGACCTCGGATTTGCTCGTCGGGATGGTAGTATTACGCTCGATGAGTTTTGTGCTAACGCCGCCCATCGTCTCGATACCGAGAGAAAGCGGAGTAACATCGAGCAAGAGGACGTCTTTGACATCACCTTGGAGAACGCCGCCTTGGATAGCAGCACCAACAGCGACAACTTCGTCGGGGTTGACACCCTGCATTGGGTCTTTGCCAAAGATTTTCTTGACCTCTTCGACAACGGCTGGCATACGAGTCATACCACCAACCATAACAACCTCGTCAATGTCCTTAGCAGTGAGTTTTGCATCCTTGAGAGCTTTTTCTACAGGATCAGCGAGACGTTCGAGGAGAGGTTTGACCAACTCTTCGAGTTTTGCACGGGTCAAAGTGTATTCAAAATGTTTTGGACCGTCAGCATCAGCAGTCAAGAATGGTAGGTTGATCTCAACTTCCTTGGCGCTAGAAAGCTCTTTTTTAGCTTTTTCAGCTTCGTCTTTGACGCGCTGCATAGCGGCAGCGTCATTTTTGATGTCGATGCCAGATTCTTTTTTGAACTCATCAAGTAGGAAGTTCACGATGACATTGTCGAAGTCTTCACCACCGAGGTGAGTATCACCGTTAGTGGATTTTACTTCAAAAACACCATCACCAAGTTCAAGAATCGAAACGTCGAAAGTACCACCACCAAGGTCGAAGACGGCGATTTGTTCATCTTTCTTATTCTCTAGACCATAAGCTAGAGCGGCAGCAGTCGGCTCGTTAATAATGCGCTTGACTTCGAGGCCAGCAATCTTGCCGGCGTCTTTGGTTGCTTGGCGCTGAGAATCGTCGAAATAGGCTGGGACGGTGATAATCGCCTCAGTGACCGGCTCGCCAAGGAAAGCTTCGGCATCGGCTTTGATCTTGGAGAGAACCATGGCGGAAATCTCCTCTGGGGTGTATTCCTTGCCGTCCATTTCGACAGCGACGCCATTGCCTTTTTTGACGATCTTGTAAGGCATGATGTCGAGGTCACGCTGCACTTCTTTATCGTCGAATTTGCGGCCAATCAAACGCTTGATGCCGTAAATTGTATTTTTAGGGTTCGTGACACGTTGACGCTGAGCAACTTTACCGACTAGGCGGTCGCCTTTTTTGGTAACGGCAACGACGCTCGGAGTGGTGCGGTCGCCTTCGCTATTTGTGATTACCTCTGGTTTGCCAGCAACCATGTAGGCAAAGGCGGAGTTGGTTGTACCGAGGTCAATACCAATGATTTTTGACATATAATTTCCTTTCTTTAATAAACACGAGACGAGAGATAGAAGTAAGTTTTAAGTATTCTCTAAGCCAACCATTCGCGCGCCCGTCCACACGAGGCGCTCATTCTGCGCTGCGCGTGTGCTCGCGCTCTTATTGTCTTCGAAAATTCTTAAAACTTACTTTTGGCTCGAATCGAGTGTTTTTAAACAAAATAATTCTATTTCTAGGTTATATCATTAGCAGTCGGTTGTCAAGACTGCTAATTACTTTAATAATAGCAAATTAGCACTCGTGTGTCAATAGTGCTAAAATAAATAAACCCCTCAGCATCTTGGCTGAGGGTTTGAGTAGAACTATTAACCACTATATGATTCGTTGATAATTTCAAGTGGCATAATGAGGCCCCGTTTGTAATTTATAATGGTTTGGAGTACGAGATCGGGGCTGCGTAATTTACCTTGCCGATGTAGATCATAGATCTTTCTCTCGGAGAACCAATGTTGAGATTTGATTTCTTGATGATCGAACTCGAAAACTTCATTAGTGAGTTCAGCGGCGAAGACCACAAGCAGACAGGGGTCGTCGTTGTGTTTGCCGTGTTTGATGGCACAAATCCCTTCTAGTTTAACACCACGACCTAGCTCTTCATGTGCCTCGCGAACTGCAGCATCGACAAATTGCTCGTCTTCGCGGCAACTGCCAGCGGGAATGTTCCACATGTCCTGGCTGTCATACCAAACACCGTTCCTTCGCGTGCGAAGTTCTTCAACGAGTAGAAATTCTCCTTTGTCGTTTGTAACAACGACGCCAGCACGATACCACGAATCACCCCAACGTTTGCGGTGAACTTTGGTGACTTCGAGTCGAAAAAGCTCACTGCGATCTGCAATAATCTTGGGTGCCTTGATACGGGCGCATATTTTGTTATAAAAGTACTGAATAATACCCAATTTCTCACCTCCTCTTGTGTGGGTATTGCAATAAAATATGCGGTCTAATCTGATAGATTAGACCGCATTCGAATGCGCAGATATGAGATGATCAATGAGCCTCTAAATACCCCTTATAGGAATTAATGCTCTCAGTCACAAATTCTGGACTGCGTAAAAGACCTTTATCGCACATACCAAGGATTTCTGACTCCAAGAACCAACCAATTTCAGAAGTTTCAGCAGTCTTGTACCGCTCTGGTCCAGCAATGGCTTCAGCGAGATACACTGGCAATATATACATATTGCTTGGTTTATTGCTCTGTCTGATGTGAAGGCAATCTTTGATGGCTATATCCCAGCCACTCTCTTCTTTAATTTCACGCTGTACACCATCCTCGAAGCTTTCTCCAGGTTTCAATCTTCCAGATGGTAGATTCCAGCCACCATCACCATCTACCCACTCGCTTGGTTTGCGACCTGCGGAAAGCAACTGATTCTTCAGAACTTCGTCTTTAATCTTCTTGATTTGCACGCGTCCTTCATGCATCATGAGAATCTTTCCTTCTGCATTGCGGACAATGGCACCAGCTCGAAACCAAGGCAATCCCCATTGATTGATGCTTGCCTGCAGGGAGTCGTCGTAAGATAGCGTGGGTCCGAAATAGGTATCCACCCACCTCGTAACAGTGACAGCGACCTCTGGATAACAACTTTCTGGAATAATTATTTTGGACATTCTATAGTCCCCCTTTCTATGGCGTTTTGCCAAAATATAGTCCAACACATTAGAAGATTTTGTCATCTTTTATCTGTTAATGTGCTTGGTTTTGACAGGATCTCGTTGCTTGATAAAATCTTATCAAAACTCAGCTCTCCATGAGAACCTCTTTAACAGTATTATAGACATACGGAATTGTCAATCTAACTATGGGGGTTGCTTTGCGATATGATTAAATATATCGTTTTACTATTGACATTTTTACTTTTATGTACTATATTGTAATGAGTAGGCGAAGGCCTGGTACATGGGCAAAATGGTTACAAGTTCCCTAGTCGTTCTTCCCTATCTATGTATGGTGCGTAACACGATAGTAGTTAGGGAGGAATGACGTCATTCCTCTACAACACGAAATTTAGGAGGAATGAAAATGAAAGTGAAGGTATTATTGGCAGTATTAGCGGCGGTTATGGCGTGTTTGGCTGGGTGTAAGTCTAACGCTCAGGATGCGGACTCTTTGAGTTCACAGTCTCAGCCTCCTGAGAGGATGGAGGAAAGAAAGGAGACGGAAGAGAATGCAATGGAGGAAGATCCGGTACTTCAAGACGAGCCCGTAGTGGCGAAAGAAAGTGCGGATGTGCCTCCGGATGAGCCTGTGGCGCCGGAGAAAATTACCGTAGTAATGACGCCTGAAAAGCAGGTTTACACAGCCTACCTTCGTATATCCCAGTGTGAAGAACTGCCAGGTTCTACCTACGGTATAGTTAGCGCGGTAGGCGTATTGCCGAGTGGCGTAGAGAATGGTTACACCGCGACCTACCTTGTTCGCGCGGACTTAATAAAATTAATGTCTGAAGCCGATAAAGAAGAGCGTTTCTTTGAGGTAAAAACGGTAGGTATCTACACGGAAGGATATAATTATGACCTGCCGAGGATGATCATTTCTGCAAAGGAAGTGGCGCTGGAGGATATTCAGGCGTGGGGGCTGTAATCAATTTTGACGTTTTGGGTCGTACTGCAGAGGCGGAACGACCCTTTTTCATGAGATTAAATAGAGAAAAAATACCGCATGGGTATAAAGCTCTGGAAGACTATGGAGATTTAGGCTGATGCTATTGACTTTATTGATAATGTGTGCTATAATTAGGAGATGGGGGATGTACTTTGACAGTATTATCCTACTTCATTGAAACAATATAATTTAAGTCTGCACAAAAAAGGAAGGGGTGGTAAAATGCAGACAGCAATAAAGACAACGACAGACCAAGAAACTCAGCGTGACAAGGTGTTGAGAGAGAAAAAATGGCTGTCATGGTTGATAAGGATTTGGGATAAGGAAGGCAAAATGCCGAGCCCGATCGCACTTAAGCGGCGTTGGCCAGACGAATACAAGCAGATTTTAGAAGAGTTCGGAACTTGGGCGATAGTGGAGAATAGACTAACAAAAGTTTATGAAATCCACGAAAAAGCCGCAATGAAAACACGACAGTGTAATTGGCAGCAGCGAGGGGTAAATATCACGAATAAGTCTTATTCGTTAGAGGATTTCCTGCTCGGCACCATAAAGCTGCAAGAATTTCTCGGGATAGAGCGTTTACCGACCTATGATGAGATCAGGATGCACGCTGTAGAACTATCGATCCCAAGAGCATCTGCATATCAACGGCGTCTAGTGAATAAAAAGGTTTGGACGCATTGTATGACTCGCTACACGGCAGTACACCCAGAGGAGCGGTCGCAAATCCTACAAGAGCTGGAAGCAGAACTTGATGCTCGAAGTATATCTCGGGATGCGACTACTAAGGCAGAGCGTAGATTTACTTACAGCAAGGCGGATTGCCTACAGGGCCTAATACGGGTACAGAAACATCTGAATTTAGACTCAGACAAGTTACCTTCAAAAGCACAGATCGATAGATGCGTGAAGACGATTGGTACGCCATGCGCCAGAACTATGCAAAGTATCTTAGGCTATAAAGGCAACTGGGCGTCTATGTTGTTTGCATATAAAGAACAGATTGAGATTGAGGAGTTTTTGGCGACATATCATGAACTTGAAGTCACAAAAACCGTCAATCTCAATTCTCTCATAGAGAGAATTGAGCAGGAGGCAACAGCAGAAGAAAAATTGCGGTTGGAAAACCTGACGGCAAGGATGCAGAAGGCAACCCGTAATCAACCAGTGGAATGTCAGATCTGTCTGGGCGGTAAAGAGTATGAGATAATCATACGGCCAAAGGGATAATACTGAATTTTAGAAGACCCCACCAAGTGGGGTCTTTAGCAGTTCATTACCAAAAAGAAGCTCTGCGGTAGGAGCATTACACCCCGTGCAGAACTTCGATAACTTTAGTTTATCAGGTAAGAGCCATGATGTCAATGATCTGACCACGTCTCGTTATGAGCAAAAGCCGCTTCAGGGTCTTTTGGTCTTTAGCTCGGCTTACGAGTAATTTGCGAAGAGTATCATCCCGCATTCCTTTAATCCTTGCTGAATCAATTATTACATTCGGTGATTGTTCCAGGGCGCGTTTGACGTTGCGAATAATCTTTTTAGGATTGTTAGTGATTGGAGATTTGATTTCAAATTCCGTATTATCAAGTTTAATGTCTGCTCTTTTGATTTTTGCGGGCGGCAAGAATTCCACCACATGTCCAGCCATTGCTAGAATATTGGCAACACGAAGCTCGTGCGACCACGGATGTGTGCCAGCGGGGATAATGATTTGGGCTTTAACGGGTTTTGCCATGCTGCTATTATATCAAGAAAACAAGTATTCCGTATTTTATACTAACAGTTTTAGAGTATACGATAATAAACTCGCTTTGACTTGACACTGGAAAGTTTTGCGCTAAAATAGTAATATACTGATATTGACCGACCCGAAAAGGGGCGGATTTTTATTGAAAGGAGTAGAATGGAAGGCTTAGACCTCAAACAATTAAGTGCGATGGTGGGCGTGATTGCAGAAGAAAAAGGTTTGCCAGAAGAGGCGGTTTTGGATGTAGTGCAGATGGCGATTGCAGCAGCGTGGCGCAAAGATAATGGCGACAAAGACATGAACGTACGCGCAATGCTGAATACAAAAACTGGCGAAGCCGTAGTATATATCGAACGCGAAGTAATCGAAGATGATGTTGCCTACAACCCAGCAACTGAAATTCCGCTAGCTGAGGCGAAAAAACTCAAAGCTGATGCGGAAATTGGTGACTTGGTCGAAGAGAAAGAAGAAGTTAAGGATTTTGGACGCGTAGCAGCGATGACGGCAAAGCAAGTCGTGGTACAGAGGCTGCGTGAGGCCGAGCGTGATGCGGTATTGTCGGAGTTTGAGGATAAGATTGGCACCGTCATGACTGGGGTGGTAGCACGAGTAGAGCCACGGGTAGTGCGAATTGATCTGGGAAAAGCAACGGGGATCATGCCACGTAGCGAACAGATTGACGGTGAGTATTATACAGTGGGCGAAAGGCTGAAAGTCTACATCAAAGGCGTGGAGCATGATGATGCGCGAGCACAGTTGATTCTATCGCGCGGAAACGCAGAGTTTATTGAATATTTGTTCCGTCAAGAAGTACCAGAGCTTGAGAATGGATCAGTAGAGATTCGCGGAATTGCACGTGAAGCGGGCCGACGGACGAAGATCGCCGTCATGTCGACTGTGCCAGGAGTGGATCCAGTGGGTACTTTTGTCGGTGGACGCGGAATTCGGGTGCAGGCAATTATGAACGAGATTGGCGACCGCGAGAAGATTGATATCATCAACTGGAGCGAAAATCCGTCAGAATATATCCGTGAGGCTTTGAGCCCAGCGGAGATTATGAAAGTCGAGATTGATGGTAAAAAAGCGAAAGTTTTTGTGACTGAAGATCAGCAGTCAATCGCAATTGGTCGTCAGGGGCAAAATGTACGGCTGGCATCGAAGTTGACGGGATACGATCTTGATATTGAGCTAGCAAAAGCACCAGAAAAGAAGAAGCGGAAGAATGCGGAAGATTCCCTGCTCAATGCGCTGAGTGAGAATGACGAGACGGAAGAGGATAGCGAAGAATAGGATCATAATATAGGAAAAGCGGTCACTAAGTGACCGCTTTTTGAGATAGCCTCCTTTCTGTGATGTGATATGTGACTACGCGACGTCTGTATCTGGCGCCACGAGATCATCTGGGATGTTAGTCATCCAAGGACGGGTTGATGTCGCTATCACTATCGGACGACAGGTCTGCAGGGATAACATCGTCAAGATCGGTGTCGGGATTGACACCGAGAGCATCGATGTTGATAAAACCCACACGCAAAGAGCCGTGGTATCCAGACTGGTAAACGTGGCCATTACGGTGTTTGTAGTGCTGCGGTGTAGCGGCAGTATAAAAGTTAATACTCAACTGATCTGCGTCAGTATTGATCTCCCCACCGCTTGCCACGTCTGGATCGCTATCGCCGTAGACGATCTCCAAATCGTCAGTGGCCGTAAACTGACAGTAGTCACAGTAAACATAGCCGTTGTCTGACGATAAAAGCACAACGATCGTTCCAGTCTCGCCAGATTTCAGAGTCGTCGGGTAATAGACCCTGGCGCAACAGTTTGCGTCACTGACGAAAACTTCGTCTGGTAGGTCGAGCTTTGCACTGTAGCTAGTTGCTGCTTCCCACTCCGCATCTGTAGAGAGGTCAGCTTTTATAGCTGTGCCTCCTGCATTGAGTGACGCGGCGGGTATCAATAGCCAGCCATACTCGTCTGCCACGGAGATTCTTTCTCCTGTACTGACGAACGATTCGGCAGTATAAATTCCAGGGGAAGATGGATTGACCAAGTCTAGTTCATCATGAGTATTGTATTCCGATTTGTCGGAATACTTACTCAGTGAGTAAGACGCTTGCTCCGCTCGTTCCACCTGTTTTGTGCCGAGGTCGAAACCAAACTTAACACAAATCAAGGATGCCGCCAATGTTGCCGCAATCGCGGCTACAATTTTTTTCGTTTCCATATTCATTTCCTCCTTTTTTGGAGGGGGTAAAAGGCTATCTAACTCTTAATTTGCCTAAGTACTCCCCTCATGTCCTTATACCTCCATTGTATCATAGATTATGTAAAATGTCAATGCTTATTATGTATAATTATGGGTGGTTCGGCAAGTTATTGGATAAAATATTTTTTGTAAGTGTCAATGGGGTAGTTTTGGACAGGTGTGGAAAAGAAATGGGATGGTGTTCGGTTTGGAACTCTACTATAAAATTAACAAAAAACGGCAGGCGCCGTAAAGACAAAGTGGAACCAAAATGGCGCACGCAACTGGGGGGGCAGTACGTACGCCATTTTGGTTGCGGGAGTTGGATTTGAACCAACGACCTTTTGGTTATGAGCCAAACGAGCTACCAGGCTGCTCTATCCCGCGACGTACCTTTATTGTATCACTCATTCGCGTGAAGCGCAATAGTTTTTCTAAATATGAGGTATAACAGGGAAGGCATGAGATAAATCTGGAGGGCATTCGGAAGGCCAGAAAAGAAATTAAGCGTGACGAGGTAGGCAATAATTAAGGCGAGCAAAAGCGGGAGGGCAGGATGATGCCAAAAATTATGGCGGGCAGCAGAAGAAAGAAAGGCGAGGTAAAAACTGAGGAGGATTAAGGCGATACCGATAAGGCCGAGCTCGAGCAGAAGGCTAATTCCCTGATGTTGAACTATTTCTTTAGCAGAACTGATGTGCGTGATAGAGGAATTGCGATACATTGCCGTGCCAGCGCCACCGAGACCAACACCGAAAAAGAGCGTATTAGGCTGGGAGAGCCAAGTGTTGAGGGCGGCAGTATTGAGGTTGAGGCGGGTATTGGTGGATTCAGCAACGTAGCCGTCGAAAGCGGGTGATTCGTTGATGATTGGGGTGAGATTAGATGTTTGGGCGGGGTTTTCCCCAGAATTTTCCTCAGAGTTTTGCACATTATTTGATGAGTTATCCACTGGTTGTTCGGAGTTTTCCACAATGGACGAGGTGGGTAAGGACTGAGGTCGAAAATCAATAATCCCGAGTGAAAGCTGGTGGATGGAGCGCGATACGCCATCAATAAAGCTGCCGTGAATGGGACCGACAACGGTGAAGATTCCTTGGGCTGCAACCGAAAAGACAAAGGTTGCGCACGGTATAAGAATGAGGCTGGCGCGGAAAGACTGGCGATGAAAGGCGAAGATAATCATGACAATAAGAGCGACGGCGTAGGCATAAATGGCGCCACGAGAAAAGGTTAAAAAAAGAGTGGCAGAAAAAAGGCAAGCGAATATGAGCAGTAGCTGGCGTTCGTTCCGCTTTTTGTTGGGCTGAAAAATAAACAAATATAGAGCAGTCAAGGTGGGAGCAAGAAGAAGGTTGCCCATGAACTGTGGCTCGATGGCAAAACCAGATGGGTGCGGAAAGCCAAAGGAGAGGTAAGTACAGCCGCGACACATGAGTGTCGTGTCGCGGCTAAGACCAGCAAGATCGAGAAAGCATTGTATCCAGCAAACAAGACAGATGACGATGGTCGAGATGAAGAGTCCGCGTAGGCAGTTGCGTTGGAAATTAGCGGGAAGTTTTAATAACGGGAGGACGTAAATTAGGGCAAAAATTGCAAAAAAGACGAGCCAAATAATACCGGCTGTAAGGAGAGCGCGAGTGGGGTTTGCTGACCAGAAAATTGAAAGAGTGGCGAAAAACGGAAAGAGGGAGAAAAGAAAAAAACGACGATCCGTGATGCCTGGTAGGCGCCTGCGCGGCGTGATTCGAATCAGGTAAATGAACGCTAAGGTGTCGAAGAGTACGAGCCAAATCAAAGGTAGAGAGAGTTCAAGATTCATGGAACTGGTCTCACCAAGCCTGATAATCGGATAGTAGCTACAGTAAAGGGTGGCAGGAAGAAGGTATACTAAACCCAGAAGAAAGCGTTTGAGATATTTCATGCGGCGGACTCGGATTCGAGCTTAGGGTTGGGGTCGGAGGAAGTTGGTTTGGCGGGTGCGGCGGCGACAAGACGATCGAAATGGGCGGCAATTAAGCGTTTGATGTGACTTTGGAAGTTTTGGGCTTTAAAAGTTTCGGCAGTATGTTTTATGACGGTGCGATCAAAATTCTGAGATTCAAACTCGCGGAGAGCATCTGATAACGATTCTACAGTTTGTTCATCAAAGAAGACACCATTTTTGCCTGGCAAAACGATGTCGCGGCTGCCGCCCTGCGCATAGGCGATGACTGGGCAACCAGCAGCAAGAGCTTCAACGGCAGCAATGCCAAACGGCTCCATGCTAGGAAAAATATAACCTTTGGCGTATTCAAGATAAGCAGAGAGTTCGCCAGCATCAAGCCATGGGATAAACTGGATGTATGGTGATTCCCCGGCAAGTTTAACAAGATTAGCGTGTTCGGCACCGTCCCCAATCACAAGGAGGGGTTTTTTGAGATTTTTGCAAGCTTCAACGGCGAGATCGACGCGTTTCCAGGGGGCTTGGCGACAAGAAATAACATAATATCCTGTGGAAAAGTTTGTGGATAATTTTGGACGATGCCGATTTTGGGAGAACTTCCCTACTTCTACTGGAGGAGCGACTACTTTGGCGACGCGATGATAATATTTTTGAATTTGTTCGGCGGCATGGTGCGAGATGGTAACGAACTGATCGGGGCGACGAGCGGCGCGGAAGTCGGCCTTGCGCAAGGGCTTTACGAGGAGCTTGATGCCGAAGCGAGCAAGTGGGTCGAGAATGCCGAACCCAGGGTGAGCGAGATATTTGTCGTACATTTGCCAGTAATACTGAGTGGGGACATGACAATAACAGATATGATATGTGTTTGAACTAGTACACGCTGTACAAGTTCGACCTTTACGGGGCTTTTTTCGCGTTTTGACACTTTTGGCTTCGGCGCCAGTCACGGAGATAACAATATCGTAGTCTGTAAGATCGAGGTGAGAGAAATATAGTTGACGTAGAGGGCCAAGAAATTTCCGCAAAGCGGCTGGAAAAATATTGAGCCAGCCAGTCTTAATAGTCGCATCGCGGAACCAGCCAATTCCCTTTGCACGATATTGAGATGTATAAATCGGAGCGTCTGGATACATGTGATGGAGCTCAAGGAGGACTTTTTCGGCACCACCAGGAGTGGTGAGCCAGTCACAGACGAGGGCAATACGAGGACGAGCAGGAGTAGTCATACTATTTTGCCCCTTTCCTGAAGATGACAGCGCCAATAGTGCGCAGTAGGATACGGAGGTCAAGACCTAGAGACCAGTTTTGAATATAATAGATATCCAGAGCGCGACGTTCCTCAAAACTAATGTCGCGACGGCCAGAGACTTGAGCAAGACCAGTGAGGCCAGATTTTACCGAGAGAAGCATGGAGCGATCACCATAGTGGCGAAGTTCCCCGGGTAGAAGCGCACGTGGACCAACGAATGAAATGTCACCTTTAAGGATATTGAATAGTTGCGGTAGTTCGTCGAGAGAGGTAGAGCGGAGGAAGTAGCCGAATTTGGTAATGCGTGGATCGTTCGCAATCATGTCGCCGTTTGCACGATATTTTTTGATGAGTTGGGGTTTGCCCATTTTTTTGAAAGCCTCTTCGGGAGTCATACCGGAATATTCGGGCTTCATAGAGCGGAATTTGTAAATCTTAACGCGTCGATTGTAGCGGGAGAGACGAGAGTCAGCATAGATTGCGGAGGCTTTGGGGTTGGCGATTTTCTCAAGAATCCAGATGATTAACATTGGAATGGCAGCAAGGATGAGAGCAATGAGACTAAAGATAATGTCGCAAGCACGTTTGACGGCGCGAGCTGAGCCGGCAAGCGGTGTAACTTGAACCAAAATAGCGGGAGTGTCGCCGATGAGCTCAAGTGCGCCAGTCTGGGCAGTCAGCATGGCGCTAGAAGGAACAAAATAGTATAAGAGATGATGATTGACGGTTTGGCGATAGATATACTCGGTATGGCGATCATCAGTCTGAAAAATCACGTCTGGTTTGGCGCGTTTTAGGGCTTCTTTGAGCGAAGAGTATTGCTTGCGACGGAGGTCTTTGGGGATATACTTCGCAGCAGAGACTACGCCAGCAAGCGAAAAGCCAGATTCAGGAAAGGCGGAGATGTAATTCGCAAGGTATTCAGTGTTTTTTGTGCTACCGATAATAACGGCACGGAGCGTAGCGCGGCGGGACTTAAGCGTAATGTTACGGATAAAGCGAACTAGACCACGGAAGATGAAGAGAAAAATGAAACATGACAAAACGGCATAGAATGCCATGGTACGAACTGGGAAAATATCAATTTGAAAGAAAAAGTCGTAGGTGATAATAGTCATCATGCCGACCACAGAGGCAAGAAATAAACGCCAGGTCTCAGACAAACGACTGCGATCCATAAAAATTGACTTACGATAAAGACCGAAGGCCGCCATGACGATAATATATAGCGGAATTAGCCAGAGCATGGAGAGGGCGAATTCGAGAGGCTCGGATTCGAAATAAAAGGGGCGCTGGTCGAGGTGGGTGCGGGTAAGATAAGCGACTAGAAACGACAAAAGGATGGCAAAAGCGTCACCCAAAACTAGGAAAACGTGGAAAATTAACCCAAAATCCTTCTTCATGTTGATAATTATAGCAGAAAAGTTGGTGAAAACCACCCTATAATTCTATTATAGCACAGATAGTAATATAAGTCAAGACGTATGGTGTACAAAGTTACCACGGCATGCTACTATGAGGTAGTAAACACGGAGGACGGATGGCTAAGAGTAAGATATTGATTACAGGGGGGACGGGATATATTGGGTCGCATACAGCGGTAGAGTTGATCAATGCAGGGTATGAAGTTGAGATATTGGATAATTTATACAATAGTAAACGCAATGTAATTGACAAAATTGCGAAAATTACAGGAGTGAGACCGAAGTTTACAGAAGTAGATTTGATGGACTTAGCAGCATTGAAAAGGGTTTTTGCAGAGGGCGAGTTTGCAACGGTGATGCATTTTGCAGGACTCAAAGCGGTAGGCGAAAGCGTTGAGCAACCGCTAAAATACTATGAAATTAATCTCGAGGGGACAATCAATCTTTTAAAATGCATGCTAGAATATGGAGTCCATAGATTGGTGTTTTCTTCATCGGCGACAGTGTATGGTGACCAACCAGCGCCGCTGAACGAAACGATGCCGACAGGAAGTGGGATTTCTAATCCTTACGGATGGACAAAATGGATGATCGAACAAATAATTAAAGATGTTTGTGTCGCTCATCCAGAGTTTTCGGCGACTATTCTGCGATATTTTAATCCAGTCGGGGCGCACCAATCAGGTCTAATTGGCGAGGATCCGAATGGACGCCCAAATAATTTGATGCCGATTATTATGAAAGTGGCGCAGGGCGAGATTCCAGAGCTATCGATATATGGAAATGATTATGATACGCCAGACGGGACATGTGTACGGGATTACATCCACGTAGTTGATCTGGCGCGAGGGCATGTGGCGGCTCTAGAGGACTTACGCAGTGGGGTGAAAATTTATAACCTCGGTACGGGCAAAGGGGCTTCGGTACTAGAAATGGTGAAGGCGTTTTCGCAGGCGTCTGGCCGACCGTTGCCGCATAAAATTGTAGGGCGAAGAGCCGGAGACCTGGCGGAAGTGTATGCCGACCCGAAGAAGGCGCAAGCGGAGTTGGGATGGAAGGCCAAACTTGATATTGATGATATGATGAAGGACACATTGAACTACTTGGAGTGTCAAGATGCCAAAGAGTGAACCGTTGGTCTCGGTGGTGATTCCGGTTTGGAATACGAGGGAGAGCGTCAAGAAACTAATCAATAAGTTATTTAGCCAAACTTACAAAAATCTAGAGATAATTGCGGTTGATGATGGTTCGAGTGATGATTCTCTGTGTATATTGCAAAATTTGGCGAAAAACGATACACGGCTCAAGGTTATTCATCAAAAAAATGCTGGCGCTAGTGCGGCACGTAACGCAGGGATTGAGAGGGCACAAGGCAAATATATTTTATTTATTGATTCTGACGATGACGTGGCAGAAGACTTTGTGGAGAAATTAGTGCAGCGAATTGAGTCTGATTCAGAAGTTGATTTAGTAGTGACTGGAATGCGATTTAATAAGTTGCGCGAAGGGACGACTACGGATGTATATACGAAGCCACATCATACGAGGCATCCGAAGGAACGAAAGGCCGATTATTTGTTGGGGTTGCTGATTCGTGATGGACGTATGTATGGTGCAGTCAATAAGGTCTTTCGTCTCAAGCCGATTAAGAAATTCGGATTGAAGTTTGAGGAAGGGCGGGATTTTGCCGAGGATACTAAGTTTGTCTTGGATTATTTGGAGCGAATGCCGGGAGAGATTGGGCTTATTTTTGAGCCGCTATATGTCTATAATTTTGGTACAGATACCAGCACGGTGAAATCTTCTTCGACAATTTGGGAAAATTGGGAAAAAAGTTATGCCGATTTGAAGAATTGGGTAAGAAGCGTGAGCGCGGGTAAAATTCATTTAAAAAGTAGGATGTTGTTAGGGTTGGTAAAACTGCGCTGGCACGTATCGCATTACCGGGCCAAGAAACGTGCCAGGTCATAGAGTTACGGGTAGAGTAATTAGTCCCAGAGTTTAGTATAGGCCTCGGTGACTTTTTCTGGACTACCAGAGCAAGCGATTTTGCCATGTTCAATCATGATGGCGCGGTCGCAGAATTTTTTCACATTGTCCATGGAGTGAGTGACGAGGATCACGGTTTGTTTGCCATGAAGCGATTCGAAATAATCATTACACTTTTGCTGAAATTCTGCATCACCTACCGCTAGCACCTCATCGAGGATCAGAATGTCACCTTTGGCGCGGATAGCAATTGAGAAAGCGAGGCGCACCTGCATGCCGGAAGAATAATTTTTTAACTTTTGATCCATGAAATCACCGAGTTCGGCAAATTTTACGATGTCGTCGTACATGGCGTCAATTTCGGTGTTGCTAAAGCCGAGAATTGCACCATTAAGATAGATGTTTTCCCGTCCAGAAAGTTCCATATTGAAGCCGACACCCAGTTCAATAAACGGAATGAGGCTGCCATTGACGATAATATCTCCAGAACTCGGATAGTAAATCCCGGCAAGAAGTTTGAGGAGGGTTGATTTGCCAGAACCGTTACGACCAACAATTCCGACGAATTCGCCCTTTTTAATCTCGAAATCAATGCCGTCGAGAACTTGCTGATCTTTGTAGCCTTTGATGCCGCGCAGACGGTTGAATAAGGCTTGTTTTAGACCCCAGGAGCGCTCAGTGGGGAGACGGAAGCTTTTTGAAAGACCATGTACGCTAATGGCTAGATCATTGTTCTGATCACATATTTCGGTGCGCGTGCCAATTGTACGTTTGTTCGACATCTAGATTTCCTCCGCGAAGAAGCGTGAACGCCTCCTAAATATTACTGCGCCAATGATGAAAATGACAATTACTAAGCCGATAGTAAATAGTTCTGCCCAGCCATTAATGAAACCCGATGTAGTGGTGGCAGCAGGAGTAATTAAACTCCAGCGGACGTCTTGTACTACTTGGGCAATAGGGTTGAGGAGGATGATTTTTGCTGCACAGGTGCTGGTCTCGGCCACCATGCTAATCGGGTAGATAATGGGAATCGCATAGAAGAGAGCTTGGATAATTACATCCCAAATCGAGCTGATGTCACGGTATTTGACGTTAATCGAACCGAGGAGAAAAGCGATACCTAGAGCTAGGAGATAAAGCTCAATGATGAGCGGAAGAACTAGCAGCCAAGTCCAACTAAGTGTAACGCCATTGATGAGAGCGAAAATCACTACCACGACAAGATTGATGAGGAGGTTGATAACGGCGGTTAGAGTCGTAGAGACGGTAACGATATATTTTGGGAAACTGATTTTGCGGATTAGATCTCCGCGGCCAATCATGGCTTGAATTCCCTGCTGGCTACATTCGGTGAAAAAACTCCAGAGTACCGTACCAGTTAAGAGATAGACGGGGTAGTGTGGGATGTCATTGCCGAAGCGCAATAGTTTTGCAAACACGATGTACAAAATTGCAAACATCATGAGTGGGCGTAATAGGGCCCAGAGGTAGCCCAACACCGAGCCTTGATAGCGTAGCTTAAAATCGGTTTTTGTGAGTTCTTTGAGAAGCACTAGGTTGCGCTTGTTCCACACTCGAGGTATTTTCATGTGTTATATTATACCATAGTTCTTGTTGACAAACGATGTGTCGCGGAAGATTAGCGCAATACGCTAATGGTGATACATGCGATAAAAGAGCCCTGGGAAATGTTTGAGCAAGAATGCTCGAGGCAACGCTTTGGGGCTAGAAGGGTGAATATATCGCAGCAGACCGTTTTGCTTGGACTCTTGGTAAACTTGGAGAAAATCGGGATAGCTAAGCTCAGTTGCACCAGTGAGATATGATACGACAAGATAGTGGAGGATTGGTTCGGCATGTGGGATGGCGGCGATTTTGGGCAGGATGTCTTGGAGCTGCTGTATAGCATCTGTGGTGCGCCGAGCAATTTGCGTAGTATCATGAGTAATACTACCTTCGCGCTGGCGGTAATTGTAGCAAATGTCGGGGATTGACTTGACTGTGCTAGCACAAGCGATGATGAGCGGGGTCAGTCCAAAATCTTCAGCGATACAACCAGTGGCATATTGAAAGTGATTGGAGACGAAAAACTGGCGACGGTAGGCGTAGAGCCAAGCGTTCTCGGTATAGTGATTATGTACTAATCTTTTGAAAGCCTCTACACCAGAGAGAGTCGCAAAACTGGCCTCTTCGTAGCGAATCTTCTTCCCATCTGGAAAAACTTCTTGCGCCTGGTAGCGTAAAAGATCAAGTGTGGGTTCTAAGGCGTTTTGGATAGCAGTGAGCGCTCCAGGCTCTAGATAATCATCTCCGTCGATAAATATAAGGTATTTCCCGCTGGATTCGGCCACCCCTGTATTACGAGCCGCGGAGAGGCCAGAATTAAGCTGATGAAGGACTTTTATAGATGGTGAGGCGATTTTGCTATTGACTTTTTCTCTATTCTGTGATATAATGGAAAGTTGGGGTGATTGTTTTTTGTATTGTTCACAAATTTGGCCAGTACGATCGGTCGATCCATCGTCAACAAGGATTAACTCAAAATTTGAGCAATCTTGAGTCAAAATACTCTCAATACATTGCGCAATGTAAGCCTCGACATTGTAGGCTGGCACAATGAGAGAGAAAAGTGGCTCATTCTTCGGTGGCACGATGAACCTCCTGAGTAGGATGATGTTTTAGCTCGCGCAAACGATAAGCGAAGACGATAATATATAGGGCAAAAATCAACATCATGGATAGCATATAGCTAAGGCAAGCCCCGAATACGCTGCTTTGTTTGACTAATATCCATGATAGCCCGAATGCGGCCAAAGATGCGATACAGTAGATCCAGAATTGGTCGCGGGTGTGACGCATGGTAACTAGAGCAGTAGAAATGACCAAGACTAGAGCGCTAAATATGCCGCCAATAATAATGAGAATTAAACTGAACAGATTGCCATCTAGATCAATCGCATAAAGCAACTCTAATACCGGAATGCCGAGCAGCCAGGCAGCTATAATACAAACCGCGCCAACACCGAGCAAGGCAAAACAAAGTTTGAGGACTAGAATTTGAAATTGATGGGCGTCGGTCGCAAATAATTTTTTGAAATTAGTCAGAAAAGGCTGAATGAGATATTGTCCAATAAGGCTAAGGACGGTTGCTGGCATAGCTACCACACCATAAATTGTTTGTGCGCTGTCGCTAGCCATTGAATCAATAGCATAGCGGGCGGCGTTAATGACGTAGAGATTTAAGAAAGTGAAGCTAAAAGTGAAAAAACCAATTTGAAGAAGGTATCGGACTTTTTGGCCGCTGAATTTTCGGAAATGAAAATCGGTTTTGAACAATTTGGGAAAATCGTAAAAAAGGATTGGTAAAAGATAAGCAAGAATGATCATTACACACGATAGAGTAACGTTTCTGGTGAGGTAGTCAATGATGAAGAAACCGATTAAGCCACCGAGAGACTTCATGAGCATGGAACGGCCAACTTGATAGAGGCGGTCGTTTTTCTGGATGACGGCATAGGCGCACTCTGCTATGGTTTCAAGAGTGCGAGCAATGGCTAGAAACATAATAATAATGAACTTTTCGCCAGTGTAACCACGAATCAGGCAAAATCCTAAGCTCACCAGCAACATAACAGCACAAGTCACAAACTTAAGATAAAAATAATCGGAGTCGGTGGTCTTTTTGTTTTTATCGGTGACTTGGAAGGTTCGGCCACTATAAACCCCGATCACTAAGAAAATATTAGTAGTGGAAAAAGCGAATGAAAAGATTCCAGCATCATCAATCCCGTTGAGACGCGTAATTATCATCATGTAGAAGAGTGAGACAAAAGCTGAAGCGGTAGAACCGATCGTGTTCCAGATGAAATTTTTGCGTAGATTGGTCGAATCAAGGGTGGATTGGCTATTGCTTTTTGCGTTTAGCATCTTCAATTTCCTTTTTTAGTAAGGCTACTTCTTGGGAAACGAGATTAATGCGACGGCGTTGGCTAGCAATCATGACGGTAAGGGCGATATTTAAGAAAATTAAGACAACGAGAATTAGACCGACGACGAGATCTGACATAATATTGAAACCGATAAGGCGACCGAGCATACCGAAGAAATCTGGGATTAGACCAGTTAGCAAGATCAGGATTGCAAAGGCATACCATAGTAAGGAGTACTTGATGGGGATTTTCCCTTTTGCTACAAGTATGCTAACGAGTACGGTCAATACTGCGGCAAAAATGATTAAGGCGAACATAAGTGGCAATGACATTAGTATCTCCCTCGTATTTTAACAACTAGCAAAGTTAGGAAAACATTGATCATGTAATATGCTTTTTTCCAGGTGTGGATTGAGGATGAGCCAGCAGCACGCGCATTCATTGTGACTGGAACTTCGGTGACACGATCGTGACGCAGAAGGCAGAAAGTTGTAGTGACTGGTTCGGGATATTCGCTGGGATAATCGCGCGCAAAAGTAGTAATAAGGTGGCGGTTGCATGCACGGAATCCTGATGTAGTGTCAGAAATGCGACGGCGAGTCAAAAGATACATATAGCTAGAGATGAGCTTGATGCCAATGCGACGCGCAAAGGTCGAACGGAATTTGCCAGTTTTAGTAATAAAGCGCGAGCCAATGACTAGATCTGCGCGGTTTTCTTGGATTGGCTGTATGAGTGTGGCGACAGAACCGATGTCGTGCTGACCATCACCATCAAATTGCACGGCGATATCATAGCCATAGTCGCGAGCATATTTGTAGCCGGTTTGCATGGCGCCACCGATACCGAGATTGTAAATATGGTCGATGTGGGGAAGATTCGCTTTGTCTAAAATTTCGCCCGTAGAGTCGTTGGAAGAGTCATTGATGACGATAAAATCATAGTTGGTATGGTGTGTTTTATTGTAATCAAGAATCGTCTGACAAGTCCGCAAAATACTAGCATCCTCATCATAAGCCGGAATAATCATCAACACCTTTGACATATATATATTATACTATAATTTTAGGTTTGGTTGCTTTTCTCGGACCGAGCATCAAGCTTGGCGATTTTTTTGGCAATCCACTTCGGCCAGAAACGTTGTAAGATTTGATAATCTTCTTTTGTGCGGGTATGGTCTTGGATATTTTCGGTAGTGGCAGAATCGGCGTGTATGCGATGGCCCATGAGTTTTTGGTCGACAAAAGTGAAGTTCCCTGGTTTTTTGCTTAGAACCTCCCAAGCATGCCAGTCGACATTATTTTTCATCTCGTTGTCAAAGAGTGGGGGTTGAACTTTCTGCGTGTTGAAGGTGACCGCGGGACAGCAAATAGGATCACCAAAACGCAAGGCCATGCGTTTCATAAACTTGGATTTACCAGACGTCCATCGAAGAGGCCAAAGCAAAAAATGTTTTACTTTGAGTAGGGTGTTTTGCTCAACCTTCTCGCCGTTACGCAGTTCGTAATAATCTGGAAAAATGATCAAGCTGTCTGGATGGCGCTGATAAGCCTCAACCATAGCTTTGCTATAGTTTGAATCATAGACATCGTCTTGATGCGTGACTGTGACGAGCTTGGTTTCTCCAGATTGAAGTGCAAAATCGAAGTCTGCGCCGATGCCACGAGGGGTGTCGTTGACTTTGATGGGTAACTGGTATTTTGTGGCTAAATCGCGGATAAATTGGTTGGGAGTTGATGTCGCAATAATGACTCGGGAAGGATATTCTTGGGCGAGGGCAGACTGAATACATGTCTCAAGATATGGAGACTCTTTGTAGGCGAGAACAGCAAAAGTATGGAGACAATCTTGATCGGTCATACCTATATTATAGTATATTTATGGGAATTTTCTTGAGGATTGGAAGCATAATTCCCTCAAGGTGAAGCTTGGTCATAATGATAAACCCATTGATAGTAAGGTTAATCATGATCGTTTCGCCTTTCTGAAAATGAAGATGAAATTGAGTGTGATTTTGATGCAAAAACTCTTGGTACCATTTGACGCTTGTGCGATAAATCTTGACTAACTCTCGCGCCGATAAATTATCCTTGTAGATGAAAACGTCCATAAGAAGATTCTTAAAGACGTAGAATTGGAATTCTGGATCATGAAGCATGTCTGAATTTTTTAGCCGATCTACAAGATGGTTCATGAGCATATAGAAAGATTTGTCTTTTTTGTAATGGGCGGTGTGTGCCATGGAATGAGCGCTTTCGTAGCAACAGTAACCACCGTAAACTGAAATTGCGATTGCATTAGTTTTTGCGTAAGCAAGGATATTGAATGCGGCATCTTCGCCCATATTGATGGATTCGTATTTTAGTTTGTTTGCGCGTAAAAATTCATGGCGAAAAATCTTGCCCGCAGTGGTGCAGAATCGATACTTTGAGTACGATGTCAAGTCAGGAATGCGTTGGTCGCGAAATTGGTATTGTGCATCATAGCGCTCAAATCCACAGATTGCGATATCTCCAGTACCAAGCGTAGACAACATCACCTCTGCATAATCGGGTTTGAGCCAATCATCGGAGTCGAGATTGATAATATAATCGCCAGTTGCCTTTTTAAGTAAAAGATTGCGAGTGGCACCAAGACCTTTGTTTTTTTGAGAGAAAATCGTGATTTTTTGAGGATATTTTTGCTGATATTCTTGCAAAATATGCCATGTATCATCTGTTGAACCGTCGTTGATGATAATGATTTCGATGTTGGAGTGAGTTTGGGCTAAGGCGCTATCAATAGCTTTATGGACTAGTTTTTCTGCATTGTAGGCTGGAATTAGAATCGAAACCTTTGGAGAGTTTGGCGTCTTACCGCGATTGTGCGCCACGAAACTGCCAGATTGTGCTTCATTATGTTGCCCCCCCCCATGAGACGTTTGGCGGTTTTGTTTGGCGCGTTGTTGAAGAACAAATGGTATGAGAGAAGTGATAATTTGATATCTTAAGTTTGGAAAAGGCCTTGTGAGCGTGTTGAAAAGATTCCAAAAAATGAAGTATGTCTGCCAACCAGCCTCATCGGGCGTATCTTTCCAAGGGGTTTAGGAAAGATAGTATTTATAGTCATCGCGATACCGATGAGTGTTGCCGGCTCGCCAAGGGCGTTCTTCACCAAGATAGTGAATAATTACTGGATTTTGAACGCTATCAGCAAAATCCAATTCCGAAAAGTAGGTTGCGGGCTTGACTAACTTTTGCAAGAATTTGTAGGGATATTGATAATAGATGTTGCAGAAATTGTATTTTGGTGCGAGTGTATAGATTTCATTTTTTAAAGCACCATTAATTGCATCTTGATCATTGGCGAAAAGTTTTCCATTGTGAGCGGCATAGTAGTTTAGAATTTTCTGGCCAGTTTTTTCTTGGCGCCATTTATACATGTCAATTAATAAAACGCCAGCATTGTAGTAAGCACCCTGGAGATGCAAGGTTTGCTTGCGCGCTTGATCCGCAGTAGGCTCAATACTCGCACCGATAACTGATTTGCCCATATCAGTATGGTATAACTCCGCTAGGCTGTCACGGACAATAGTATCGCCATCAAGATATAATATCCTATCTACATTATTGGGTAACAGCTTGTCTAATACGAGGCGAGTGAGTACAATCGGGTTCCAGCCTGTGGTGTCGAACTCAAACTCAAAGTATTGTTTGATGTCACCAATTTCGATAATTTGGAGTTTTTGGCTATAGCCTGCGACAAACTTCTTGAGTTGTTGTTGATGTTTTTTGCTAATTCCATCGGAAATGAGGTAAAAAGTGATGTTTTCGGTCTGGTTGTTTTCGCAAATTGAACAGATCCCAGCGGCAACTTGAGGGACAAACTTATCGTTAAGCGTATAGACGATGTTCATACTGGTTGATATTATACCATAAATACATAGAATTTGGACGCCCTTGGTGGTTAGAGTCTACTAACTTGTAGGACGTAGGTGGATAAGATTAGCAATAAGCAAAGGTATGGAACCATGAGGACGATACTATTGCGGGGGCTCTCCTCTTTTGGTCGGACTTGCCAAAATGGCATTAATGGTATTAAAAAGAGTGGAAAAAATGGCATTAAATAGCGCGGCTGCACCCCATCTACATGTGTGCTACCGACTGAAGTGAAGCTAAGGTACATTGATGCGGTGGTCGCTCCTAGTAGGACTGTATAGATAATGGCAAGGCCGATTTTCGATTGCTTGGTAATGCTTGTTCCAGATAGGTTTGTACTAAAAGTTGACCATAGTATTACTAATAGACTCAACATACCAACCATTGGTATGATAGGTAGACAAATGTTATGGATCGGCGCAGCAGTTGCGACTGCCCCCAAAGACGTGAAGGACATGGTAGGATCGAGAATGAGGTTGGGCCACTGATTAGTGATATAGGTAAAGATGATGGTAAGAGCTTTTAGAGGATTGCTGATCAGAAAACCGATCTGCCCGCTAACACTGGTATCACCTCCTCGAATATCGCTGGCAAGCCCACCGCTCAAAATCGGCAAGATAAAAGTTGAAGCCAAAACGAGCATGACAAACATTGCACAAATTTTGAATGCAATTGCGCGTTTCTTGCAATCGAATTTGCTATTTGGAATCATTAGAGCTAATAGTAAGATCGGACAGTATACTGCCTTGCTAAGACTTCCAAAGATTGCTGCAAGGATGAAGCCTAGTAGATAGCTTGTTGGGGCGTGTTCTGTTTGTCGAATATGCAAGAACAAGCTGATGGCTAGAAGTAAACTTCCGAGAACTAATGGGTCATAAGAGAACTGAGTTGCCAAAAATATATTGCAGGCGAGTAGTCCTATGACGAAGAAAATTCGATTAAACCTGCCACTTTCTTTGATGGCAAAATATACTAGCAAGATGTAACAAATGAGATTAAAGATTTTCGCAATAATGATACTCGTAGTGAAACTAAGATGGAACAGATTGGAGATTTTGAAGCCTAAATAAAATGGCAGGTAGACTATCCTACTGTATAGTCGAGGAGAATCGCTCGGATGATATTGATCATTAATAACGATGTTGTTTGCATTGTTCATGCTTGAGTACATGGCAGCCATTTCATCAAAGCCTTTACCGTCCACATTGGTAAATGATATTGATTCGATGGCTGAAAATCCTCCTCTAAGCTCCACGGTGTCATCCATGAAAAAATAAGCATTCTTGAAGTGAATTTGATCATCTGGGGATAGATAGACGGTTCTAGGAAAAACTAAAATAAATGATATGCCGAAAACTAGCGAAATGAGAAGAAATGCTTGATGGAGGTTTTCGTAAAAATACTTGCGATATTTTATCAAACAGATAGAGCTGCTTATGATTCCAGCAACTGCAATAAAACGACTACGGCTAAAGAAAAATGATGGCTGGGGAAAAACTAAGTTAACTAAAAATTCAAAACCGAGAGCTATTGCCAGGCTAAATAGACATGTGCTACCAATAAATACTGAATTTTTGTTAAGATTTTTGAACATATATATCCTTGTCGATTTTAAGCACAACATAACATAGAATCAACGCGATTGCCATAATATAATACCATGCTGCGAAGCTGTCTTTACTCGTGGTGACAAAAGACATGATAATTGAGACAGGCTGAGTTTGCCGATTGCGAGACATCGTAGCATGATAGTTGTCTGCGGTCGTAGTAAAGAATGTAATTCCTTGGGCATCTGTAAGATAAATGGTCAGAGTGTAGGTTTCATCTTTTCGGAGTGGATAGTCGATATAGAGAAATGTATTATCAATAGCTCCGCTGATGTCATAAGTAAACTTTTCTATTGATTTGTTGAAATTTTCGATATCGACGTGCAGCTTACCCCCTTGGATGTAGTTGCTGAAATTAGCATAGTATAAACCAAAACTTGCATAATCATTGTCAGAGGTGAACTTTTGTACGATTTGATCTTTGGGTGTGATAACCTCCAAAGATTTCATATTTTCTACAGGTGAGGTGTGAGAAATTTCTTTGGTCCCAGGATTGATGAAGCAAACAACTGCCATGATTGCGCAAAAAACGCAAAGGAGGATGGAGACAGTAATTTGAGGAGTAAAAATTTTCTGCCACTTAGTAGGATGTTTGGTATCGGAGTTATTTTTAGCCTTGGTAGGCATTACGATATTCTCCATTTTCGATGTCATGGACCCAGTCTTGATGGGCTAGATACCAATCAATTGTTGCTTTGATACCATCGTCAAAATTGTACTTGCGAGTCCAACCAAGCTCGGTCTCGGCTTTGGTTGGATCCATAGCGTAGCGCAGATCGTGTCCAGGGCGATCGGTAACAAATTCAATGAGACTCTCTGGCTTGCCAATGGCGCTCAAAATCGTTTTTACAATCGTAAGGTTATCACGCTCGGCGCGACCACCTAGATTATAAATTTCACCTTCCTTGCCCTGACGAACAATCATATCTACTCCGACGTTGTGATCATATACATGAATCCAATCGCGAACATTCTTCCCTTCACCGTAAACTGGCACCTTCTTGTCGCTGAGTGCGCATTTGAGGACATGCGGAATCAGCTTTTCTGGAAATTGATATGGACCATAATTATTGGAACAACGGCTAATTGTGGCAGGGAGTTTAAAGGTGCGCATGTATGCAAGAACGAGTAAATCTGCACCACCCTTGGAGGCTGAATATGGGCTAGAAGTGTGTAGTGGAGTCTGTTCGGTGAAGAGTAAGTCGGGGCGATCAAGAGGTAAATCACCATAAACTTCGTCTGTGGAGACCTGATGGTAACGCTTGACACCATGTTTTAACGAAGCGTCCATCAAGACTTGTGTTCCCATAACGTTGGTTTTGACGAAGATCCCAGGGTTTTTGATGGAATTATCGACATGGCTTTCGGCGGCAAAATTGATGACATAATCAGGTTTCTCGGCAGCAAAGAGCTGATCGACACCTTCGCGATCCGTGATGTCCATTTTGACAAAGCGGAAATTTTCTTTGCCCAATACTGGTTCGAGATTATGGTAATTGCCAGCATAGGTTAACGCATCAAGACAAATAAACTCATCTTCAGGATATTTGTCTACAACATAATGCAGATAATTGCTACCAATAAAGCCGCAGCCGCCAGTTACGATATATTTCATATTTCTCCTTCCTTTTCTAATTCTGCGATGTAACGACGAGTCGCATCTTGCCAACTTGGCAAACGAGTAAAGCCGTTTTCTTCAAGAACTTTTTTGCTAAGTTTGGAATAGTGCGGACGCTTAGCTTGCGGACGTCCAGCGATTTTGATGTATTCATCGGTACTAACATGGTTAACTTTAGTCGTAATGCCAGCAAGACGATAAATTTCTTCGGTAAAATCTGCCCAGGAGCAGAAGCCTTCGTTGGTGGCGTGGTAAGTACCATACTTGTCGCTCTTGGAAAGGTCAATAAGAAATTTCGCTAAGTCAACGGTGTAAGTTGGGGAGCCGATTTGGTCATCGACTACAGATACTACTTCTCGTCCTTTGGAGACCTTGATCATGGTTTTGACAAAATTATGACCATTAATGCCAAAGACCCAGGAAATACGCACTATGAAATGTTTGAAATAAGATTGGACGGCAAGTTCCCCTTCGTATTTGGTGGCTCCATAAACGCTTTGTGGGTCAGCCTGAGATTCTACTTCATACGGTTCGGAGCTTTCACCATTGAAAACGTAATCCGTAGAGATATAGATAAGTTTTGCATTGACCTGTTTGGCGGCTTCAACAAGGTGTTTTGTGCCTTCTACATTAACTTTTTGACAAACTTCTGGATCACTTTCAGCGCCATCGACATTGGTGTACGCAGCACAGTGGATAATGACATCTGGACGAAAGTTTTCCACATAGTTTTCCACAGCTTGTCGATCTGTAATGTCCATTTCTGCTGTACGAGGACTAGAGATGTCGTTTTCGGATACGCCTCGCTCTAATAAATCGCGTTTAACATCATATCCGAGCTGACCACTAACGCCGGTAATGAGATATTTCATGCTTGCTCCTTTTCGAAATCGGCTAAACCTCCATATTTAGTGTCTTTACTGGATAATTCTGGATGTGAAATATCATATTCGTCAAAGAAGCTTTGCCAATCAACACCAACAGTCGGGTCATCCCATGCGATGCCACCTTCTTGCTCTGGTGCATAGGCGTTGTCGACAAAATATTGAAAAACTGTATCGTCTTTAAGGCTTAAAAATCCGTGAGCAAAACCGCGAGGAACGTAGAGCTGCCGACCATTTTCTGGCGTAAGTAAGACTGAAGTCCATTTGCCGTAACTAGACGAACTTTTACGAAGATCGATTACAACATCAATAACTGCGCCTTGTATAGCCTCAACGATTTTTGCTTGAGCATATTCATTTTTCTGAAAATGCATGCCGCGCAATACCCCCTTGGCAGATTTGCTGCGGCTAACCTGTTTTAAGCCTTGGAAGCCGAGTGCGCGATATTCACTTTCGATATATGGCGCCGAAAAATAGCCGCGGGCGTCGCCAAACCGTGCTGGTTCAAGGATATAACAATCTTGAAGATTAGTAGAAATTTTATTCATCGAACATCCTCCAAAACTTTAATAAGAAATTGTCCATATTTATTCTTTTTACAAAGATTTGCGCGTTCGGCTAATTGCTCACGGCTAATCCAACCTCGATCGAAAGCAATTTGATCGAGACAGGCAATAATACGGCTTTGGTTGGTCTCAAGGGCACGAATCATAACAGCGGCGTCCATCTGACTATCGAAAGTTCCAGTATCAAACCAGCAAAAACCACCACCTAGTAATTCCCCTTTGAGCTTGTTGGATTGCAGATACATATTATTGAGGGTACTAATTTCTATCTCTCCACGTTCGGACGGCTGCACTTGTTTTGCAAGTTTAGAAACACCCGCCGGGTAGAAATAGAGCCCAGTAACTGCAAAATCAGATTTAGGGTTAGAGGGTTTTTCTTCAATGCTTAGGATGTTGCCGGAGTCATCCACTTCCATAATACCGAAGCGCTCTGGGTCATGAACACGAAAGCCAAAGTTGGTTGCAAATCCAGACTCTGCATTATCGCGAGCATTCATGAGTAACTTGGTCAGGCCATTACCATAAAATACATTATCGCCTAGAACCATGGCGCAAGCTTCATTGCCGATGAATTCTTCGCCGACAATAAAAGCATCAGCTAGACCGCGTGGTTCAGGCTGGATAGCGTAAGAAAGGTTGATGCCAAACTTTGAACCATCACCTAAAAGATGTTGGAAGCTAACCTGATCGCCAGGAGTGGTAATAATAAGAATGTCGCGAATATCAGCGAGCATTAAAACCGAGAGAGGATAGAAAATCATGGGTTTATCATAAATTGGCATTAGTTGCTTACTAATTCCTTCAGTAATTGGATAAAGGCGCGTACCAGAACCGCCAGCTAAAATAATGCCTTTCATAATTAACTCCTTTACTCGCTACTTGATTTTGTAAACTAGAGCCTTGTAGCCTTTTATACTCCCTATTTTATCACAATACACCTGAAATGGGTCACTCCGTACAACTAGACCGCGTTCTGAGCTAGCAGGATGCAGACCTTCGGATTGTAAGATTTGCTGATATTTTTCAACCTCTGGATTTGGAACTATTAGCGCCAAAACAGATTCAAAAGTCATTTGCTCTTTCAAATTCGCAATGAACTCTTTCACTGCTTTATCTGATGAGCCTTTTTCTAGTGGCTGCACCAAGATAAAATCGAAATAAAGCCGGTTTTTTGATTCGTCTACAAACTTGAAATCACATAGATTGTCGGTGGTGGCGCTGCGGATTTTGAGATCTTCTTGCCAATTATTGTTTAGGAAAATTGTTTGCGGGTCATATAATTCTAAAGAAGCTAAATTATGTGTACTGATATTTCCCACCAAAAGAACGCTTGATTCATTAGTTAGCGGCAGCTCAAGATCAAAGCGTTTGATTATGCTTGCATCTATATCAGTAAGCTTTAGGTCACACTTCTCATCGGTGTTTACTAGATGGATTTTTTGGGGTATAAAATCTGGATTTACCTGTGCGAGAAGTTCATCGTACTTTTGTTGCAGTCCGCGATAGGATCGATTAATGCGATCAACTTTATAGAAATAAGATGATGTACGACTACCAATATAAGTATCAGCTAAGCGAATTATTGGTTTTAGTATTATTTTTCCTGCTTGCTTTATGATTTTTTTTAGGAATGACGTTTGAGGATAAAAAATTGGGGTCTCACTTTGCTTTTCTTGTACTGCCTTATCAATAGATGATAAATCGAACCCTCGTCGCACTAGATCTTCTTCAATTAAAGAGACTGGGTAATTGGTATCTTCTCTAATAACTTGTCGCCAGTCTGCTACTCCAGCTTGGTCGCGTATGCCACCAAGGAAAAATTTGACTTTAAGGAAAGGAAAATGGCGTTTTTGGATTGTGGCCATCATATCTCGATAAGGATGATTGGTAATATCGTTATAGTCTATATATGAACTAAAATGAAATCCGGCCTTACTTAATAAATATGTAAAACGATCTTCATAGGTTGCACACACATCACAATAGTTTGCTTCGGGTTTAATTTGTTGGAAAAAATCATAAAATACATCCGATTGGATAACGGGCTGTTTAAGTACTACGAAGTAGCTCTGCAGATGGATGTGTTGCCTATAAGCAGCGGATACACCCCAGAAATCACAGTTTCTTTTGTCCATTTTGCTAAATAACTCTGATAGATCGAAAAGTGGAGCATAACAAGAGTCGTTTGCGAGAATTAGTTCATCGTACGCTGCGATATTTTTGCGACCAATTTTCTGGATTAATTCTTGCCATGATCCAAAATCATATTTGCCATGTTTGGCGCAATATACTTCTTTGCAATAGGGTTGAATTTTAGCTTTTTCGGCGTCAGATGTTTCAAAATCGCCCCAATAATATACATCGGCGATTTGTGAAAGCGCCTTAAGATAGTAGACAACGTAGTCTGCGATCTCCGATTGCGCGTCAAAACCAGCAAAAAGGCAAAGTCGTTTCTTTTTCTCCCTCATGCAGTATATTATACTATATTATTCGTGAAAATCCGAGGGTGAGATTTCTCGTAAACTACAATCAAAGCGATGGAGGGTGAAGTTTTTATTGTAGTAGGGGTCGCCTTTTTGGTATATTTCTGGCCATTTATGGCGTAGACGTGCAGCCTCCTGTTCCATACGTAATCGTTTTTCACCCTTAGTATCAGGTCCACGACTTTTGCTTTCGTAATGGTAAAACTTAGCATATGGACTGTAGACGATCAATTCGCCAAGAGAACGGATTTTAAGACAGAAATCTACATCGTTAAATGAAATAGTGAATTTTTCGTCAAACCCTTCTATTGCTTCATATGTTGATTTTTTCACCATGAAACAGGCGGCCGTCACTGCAGAATAATTAGTAACACAGTTTGCGCGGTTACCATAACTAAATTCTGGACGCATGCGGTGAAAAATGTGTCCCGCACTGCCGCCAAAACCAATAATAACACCAGCATGTTGGAGTTCGCCATTATCAAATAGCAGCTGAGCTCCGACAGCTCCGACTTGTTCGCGCCTTAAAATAGCAACCATTTCCGCAATCGAGTCTGGATTAATCATTTCAATATCGTTATTGAGTAACAATAAAATCTCACCTTTGGCGCTTTTAACGCCGTAATTATTGATTGCCGAATAATTATATTCGCCTTCAAAATACACGATTTTAATGTCTTGAGTCTTTTCTAGCTCTTTATAATAAGCAAAGGTTTCGGGTTCTGTTGAGTTATTTTCGATAACGATAAATTCGAGGTTTCGGTAGGTTCCGTTTTTGACTGACTCAATCGCTTTTTTTAGGTCTGCTGCGTGGTCTTTATTGGGAATAATCACACTTACAAGTGGTTCTTGATCGAGACTGTATTTCGTGCGATAGGTGCCGAGTACATCTGTATGTTCGACAGACTTAACGTTAACTTGCCGTCGCTGAAAATACGCTTCTAGAGCGCGTTTACCAGCGTCAAAGGCGTATAATTTGTTATGTGGATCTTGAGCCGTTGAAGTCTCTGCTGCGCGCCAATGGTATAAAACTTTTGGTACATGATGAATGGTAGACGATGTATATATGGCGTTTTTAATCTTTTGTGTTGATTGTTTTTCTAGTTTTTGATCTAATTCTAATGCTTTCTCAATCAGTCTCAGATATAAATCGTAATCCTGTGCGCCATCATACTCTGGCTGTTCGTATAGCCCTTCTTTAGTCTTAATTGTCCTGAATAATTCTTTTTCGCAAGTAAAGAAGTGATTAATGTAGTTGCAGCTTTCCATGTAGTAGGGGCTAAAATCAGGCTTCATGACGTAGTAGGCCTCTGGATCATCTTTGTGTTTAACAACGTCTTCATCTGAATAAATAATCTTGACATTCGTATCTCGATTTAGGACTTTGGCATATTGGTAAAGGGTATCTGGTTCAATAAAATCATCGTGATCGCAGAGTGCAATATGAGTAACGTCCGTGTCTTGCATTGCAATGGTGATGGCTTGATTGGTGTTGCCAGCAATACCTTCATTCTGGTCTAATACCTCGTAAATAATACGGGGATCTTTTTCTGCTTCAAGATGCATAATATCAGTTAAAGAAGTTTTTCCGTCTTCTACAGGCGATGCGTCAACCATAAATAATTTAAAGTTGCTATAAGTTTGTGCCTGGAAGCTATCAAGGAGATCTTCTAAATACTCTGGTTTAGTATTATATAAAGGTATCATAACTCCAAAGCAAGGCCGATATGCAAAGTGCGCTTTGCGTTGTTGTTCTAATTCTTTCTCCGTGGGACGCGTGATGCGAAGATAATCTCGGTATTGATAACGCTGATCAGCATAATAGTACTGGCACTTTGCTCGAAAGCGTCGCATAAACTCTTTGGAGCCACCTTTTTGCAGAATTTTGTATGCTTTTTTTATATTCCGAGGGTGGATTATTTGTACCACAAAGCCAGCTCTACGCTTTATTGCTCTGAGTACCTGATTAACACTTGAGGGCTGTTCTGGATTTGCTTCAACTTTACTGCCGGTCATGGGTTAATCCTTTACTATTCGCCACCTTTGATTATCGCCACCATGCCATGAATACTGTTGGACGTTGTTTCCGTTAGCGGTACCACCGTAAATATCAAGTGATTTATTGGAATTTGCGGAACGTATAGAGTAAGTTCCGTCTGCATTTTGTTCAATTTTCCATTTTTGATTTTGACCGTAGTGAGCCGTGAATACTTGAACATTGGCTTCGTTATTCGTATATCCCCCATAGACGTCTAAGGATAATCCTGATGCAACATTTGTAATGTAGTATGTTCCGTCATTATTGGTAGTTAATTTCCATTTTTGCATATTGGAGTTAGCTTGATTGTAAATTCTAACATTGCTGCCACTAATATTATTACTGGCGTCTAGCAATAGGCCACCATTCGCGCTTGCGGCAATAGAGTAGATCCCATCAGCAAGGATTCCAGCACGGGTTGGCGTGATTTGCCAAACTTGGTGATCGGCGTCATTTTGTTGCCAAAGCTGAACGTTAGAGCCACTATTTTTATATCCACCATAGACGTCGAGTGATAAGCCAGAGCAGGCTGAAGCAATGGTATATCCCTTGCTATTTGGCACGATAAGCCATTTTTGGCCACAACTCCCGTGATAATTGTACATCTGTATATTTGTACCGTTGCCTGTATATCCGCCATAGACATCAAGGGCAAGACCACTGCTAAGGCTAGTTATTTTATAGGTTCCATCACGTTGATCGTATTGGAGGTTCCATTTCTCGTTAGGAGATTCATGGTTAGTGTAAACTTGTACGTTTGTTTTTGGACTTGTGTAGCCTCCAAACACATCTAAGGTCAGAGATTTTTCATGAGTGGGGGAAATGCTATATAAGCCATCAGGTAGGGCTGCATCAGGAATTATGCGCCACTTTTGACTGATATCGCCATGATAACTATAACTCTGTACATTAGCTCCGCTCGCTGCGCTAGCTCCATAGACGTCGAGGGCTACTGTTGATGAACAAGCTGAAACAAAGCCAAACGTTCCGTCATTATTTGCTATTGCGTGCCATTTTTGATTACAATTACCGCTTTTGGTAAATACTTCAACATTAGCGCCACTGGCTACGCTGGCACCATGAATGTCTAGTGCTAATCCTGTTGCTTGATTTGTGAAGCTATAAGTAGAGTCGCTATCGTGGTATGTTATCTGCCATTTTTGTGTATTTGCACCACTGCGTGAATTCATGCTCACATTAGATCCTGATGTACTGCCATTGACAGTTAGTGCAGTATCATAGGTTGTGCCTGAAGTAATCGTATAAACCCCATCTTCAATTACGCGGTGCCGAGTAATCGGCATATCTAATTGTGTGTTACCGAACCAATCAACAAAGTAGAGGTAGAAATTGCGGTTACCGTAGGCGCCACAAACATCACCAGTACCGTAGCCAGCATTGAGAGCAGAGGCATTTGGTTGATATGGGGTGTAACGATATAAAGCAGACGTAGCGCGATTTTCTATATAGACATGAGTGCCGCCACAATTAGCGTTCGGATTGTATTGTATGTAGGATGTTGTGTAGGCGGGATAGTTAGACCAACCTCCGTTAAGGACAGTACGGAACATATTAGCGGCATTGCGAACTTGGTTTTTGAAGCCATAATATTGCGTACTACAAGCAGCTGTATCGGGGCAACCAAATCCAGTAGCGGCACGGTATTGGATTTGGTTAGGATAGGTGTCTGTAATTAATCCTTGCTCTTTCTGTAGGAGAACAATGATGACTTGGGGGTTAATCTTATAGTCTTGAGCAGCTTGATAAATTATTTCTGCGGCGGTTTGGCCAGAACCTATGGCTTCACCATCTCCAAAGCGCTCTTCAGATAAACAAATAAAATGACCGTTTTCAAAATGCCAACTATTATTTGGGTAGGCAGCCTTGAGGCGAAGATATTTATTATAGTCGCGGTCATTACATGGGTTTTTAGCGGTCAAAAAACGTTGAATGTCGTCTTTTGACATTGAGTTGTAGTTTGCCATTACAGTATCGCTAATGATGTTCCCTGGTCTAAAATTAGCTGTCGAAGCGGCAGATGATTTTTGCATCCCGCGCATCGCAAAGAAAGAAAAACTCATCATCATACAAAAAACAAAGACTATAAAAGCCGTACGGCGATACATCTTTAGTTCTTTAAAGTCTAATTTTAAACTCATAGGCTAATCTCTCCGGTAATAATTCCTTGTTTGTTGTCACTCTTTATGGTGATTTCAATCGTATAGGTATCTGGTGATACTGCAACACCTAAATCGTAGCAGGCCGATGTTGAAGCAGAGGCAATAATATCAGATGACGCCGTATAGATATTTCCGTTACTGCCAGTTACTTTTAATTCGCAAGTACCGCTACTAAGGTATTGATTAATCATGGTATTAATTTTCAACATACCACCGTCATAACTGTAATTAGCAATATTACCGCTTAGGTCGTTAGCGAGGTTAGGGTTTTCGCCCTCGTATTGAGGAGTAATTTGATCTGGATCGGAATATGGCTCATTTTGGTTATCATGTTGACCATCATTAGTTTGAGAAACTTCTTGCTCTGACAGATCTTGAGAGGCATCATCCCCAGATTTTGAATCAGCAGACGCCGCGTCATGATTATCTGGTTTGACAAGAAAAACCACTAAACATACAATCGCTGCTATAGCGATGAGTACTAACAACACTAGGAACCATGCTCGGCGATAGAGCGGTAGTCGATGCCGAGTATTAGAAGTTGTTTTTTGCATGTTTGTTTTGATCATAACCTTTTTTCTCCTAGCCCAATTTTAACAAATACCTCTATAATGTCAACCTCCTTTGGTTTAATGTCTTAACAGAAAGTATATATTCCCTGTTGTCCAGAGTATAGCAGAGACTATGGTTGGGGTGCAAGCAATAGCGTGATACTTTGACTGACAAATAGTTCCTAATTCTCTGCTTCAGCTACACCAATCACGACGACAACATTAGCTGTGCCTGGATAAATGTCTGATGGTAGCTCGGAGGCAGGCTTAGATGTCACACCGTAGCGCGATTCGAGAGCGGATTTGGTTGCGCCCATAGATTCATCTAATATAAATACACAATATTTCTCGGCGCAGTCTCCAGCTGCAGCATCACCAATTTCACTAACCGTATATCCTTCTGACTCAAGTCGGTTTTGCTCGGCTCCGGCTATACCGGAAGTTTCGGTGGCATTATAAACTGCAATCATTGCACCTTCACGTACTGCTGGGTTGCTACTAAACATTTTATCAATATAGGCATGAATGTCGCTGTATATACCAGTGCCAAGGCTAGGGACAACGAAAGAAACACCTCCGATTTCTGCTGTTTTGACATAATATATATTATTTTTGTAGTCTACCAAAGAAACATTTCGAATATCAGCTGGGTTGAATCCGGACATCAGTTTGAGACCCGCTTTAATGTTGTCTGAGGAAAAGTTGGTACGCAAATTATCACCAAGGATATTAAGTAAATTGAGAGCGTCGGTCAATCCAATGCCGTTGTCGATCATTTTTTGAACAATCCCCTCAACGATTTTTTGTTGACTATTACCACGTGTAAAATCGCCACCCTGAGTACCATAACGTGCGCGCGCAATGCCAACAGCTACAACACCGTCAACTTGAGTTGGAACTCCAGCTTGTAGTACAATACCAGTGTTCCAGTAGTCAGCGATGTCTTCATCTAGAGTAACAGTGATGCCACCTAGTGCATCAACAATATCAACAAGAGATCCCCAGTTGACATGAACCCAGTATTGAAAATCTATACCCAGCACTTCACCAAGCTGCTTCTGCAAGGCTTCAGCACCAGCAGCTTCGTTACTACCCTCGGAATTGTTGCAGGTGTAGACCTCATTTACTTTGCCGGCAAAACAGGCTTGAGAGACTTTTAGGTCACGTGGGATGCTAAGAAGTGCGACGTCTTTTGTTTCTTGATCAAAGCTAACGACCATAATTGAGTCAGTCAAATCGGCACCATCGTGTTGTGTACCGTTAACGGAACCGTCCATATCGTAGCCTCCAGTACCAAATACTAGGATGTTCGTACGACCATGCTCATCAGTTTCGAAAGGTACTGTTTCTGACATCACAGAACCAAAAACATCCCATAGACCTGATTGGCCGTTTGTAAGACGCGAAATAATGCTGTCGCCCCATATAAATAAGATAACTCCCGCAGTAATAAGCAACAAAAATAGAGTCAATAATACACGGCGGCGAATTTTGTGTTTTTTCTTTGGTTTATCGTTTGGTTTGCCCTTTTTTTGTTTCTTTGATTTAGGTTTTGATGTGCTGGAGTCTTCACTAGCAAATAAACCTTCCTCGTCTGAGAGATCAGTATCAAGCGTTTTTTTGTCACCAAATTCATTTAATAATTCTGACCAATCATCGGTATTGGTCTCAGAAAATTGTTCGTCCACATCCGTAAGACTTAAACCCTCAACCGGCCCAATAAAGTCCTCGTCAAGTGGGTTCTGTTTGAAAGATGAGTTGGAGCGCGTTTTCGGTCTTGTAATATCAGTAGTGCGAGCTGTATTTTTGGTCTTGGAGCGTGGGGCCGAGGTGCTATTACTGCGCGGCTTTAATGAGCGCGAAGGGCGCACAGTCAATCCATCAATTGAGGTTCTACTCATTTTACTCCCGTTGACCTATTTATGCTTATAATCTATAATCTATTTTAACATATGACGACTAAATTGACGAAAAAACAAGCGCTTATTATTGACTTTATTAATGACTATACTGGGTCGCATGGTGTTTCTCCAACATATCGTGAGATTATGACGGCCCTGGGATTATCATCGGTCTCTGCAGTGGCGGAACATATTGATAATTTAGTTGCGAAACGGGCTCTAAAAAAGGTTCCTGGTGCGGCACGTTCGCTGGAAGTGATCGATTTAACACATCCAGAAACTGTAGAGTTGTTTCGACATTATTTAATCACAGCTAGCCCAGAAGAGACTAAGGTTCTTCAAGAGGCTGCAGAAATTCTTGGCTTAGAATTGTAAGATTAGATGTTGATTTTCTCAATGATAAGCTGACGTTCACGACCTTCACCTTCGGAGTGAGTAGTGATATCAGAGTAATCTTGGGCGACTTTGTGAACTATGCGACGATCGGCTGCATTGAGGTTGAGGCGGCGCGACTCACCGGTTTGACGAACGGTACGAATCCATTCTTCGGCTTGCTCGGCGACATGTTCGGCGCGTTGGCGCTTGTAGTCGGCAACATCGACATTTACACGCGTAAGCTCGGCGTCGCGACTAGTTAAAGCCATCGAAACGATATGCTGCAAAGCGCGAAGATTATTAGCTTCGCGACCAATAAGTAAAGAGTTCATCGAAGTTGAAGGAATGGCAAGCTGGATCACCTCATCATCAAGGGTGGAATCGACAGCGACATTGACGCCAAAAAATGATAGAAGATCCTCGAGATATTTGGTGGCGAAACGAATTGATTCATCTTTGTTCATAATAAATTCTCCTGTTTACTTCTTGCGCCCACGTTTTTTACTCTTGGCGGTGATTTTGGTGATTTTTGCACCATCACGCTTTTCCTTAATAACTTGACCTTCCTCGATCTTATTAAGCTCGCGAATAATTTTCTTGTCGGCTGAGATTTCCATTTCTTCGGTTTTCTTACCTAAGATATATTTTTGTTGGATACCTGTCATGATATTACTAACAAAATAGTAAAAGACGAGTGCACCTGGGAGGTTAATCATGATAAGGAACATCATAATCGGCATCATTTTGGACATTTGGCCAGTCATAACGGCGTTAAGCTCAGATTGGTCAGGTTCTTTACCGTCGGCAGCTTCTTTCATAATCTGGCGGAAAGTTTTTGATTTTTGAGATTTGCTGGATGGGAGTTGCTGACGAGAAATCCAGTATTGCGAGAAAGCAGAACCGATAGCAAAAAGTAAAATGATAAAGGCATTAATTGAGCCAAAACCAGGGTAAGAGTCAAGATCGAGAAGATTTAAGAATTTGGGGTGGAAGTCATAGGATGCTGCTGGGATGTCGTTGATTTTTTGAGACTTTTCTGTATCGTTTAGATTACTATCGTTACGAATGTTCTGGATAGTCTGTTGATAGGTTAGATATGGTTTTTGAAGTTCGATAACTTGATTAACATTATCAATCTCTCGAACAAAAGTATAAGCACGCTTGTCGAGATTGTCTGACAAGGTTGGCTGAACCATGACGCGAACTGCTGTATAGAGAGCAATAAAAATTGGAAGCTGAATAAACAATGTTAGCATTGAGCGGAAAGGCTTGATATTGTTGCGCTTATATAAATCCATCATTTGGAGCGATTCGAGCTGACGATTGCCGTTGCAGTTCTTTTTAATCTCGGCAAGTTGGGGCTGAATTTTGCGCATAAGCCGAGTCTGATGGAGCTGGCGCTTCACGAGCGGCCATAAACAAATCTTAACCAAGACCGTAAATAGAATAATCGCAAGGCCAAAATCACCAACAAAACCATATATGACGAACAAAATATTCGTAATTGGTCTGACGATCAATAAATCAATTAACTCAAACATGTGATTATTATAACACAACTCTCAATATAGCAGTATACTGGTTTGTGTATTGTTTAGGCTAGGAGGCTACGTTCTAATAATTCGTGGATAAGGCGGCGTAGGTCGCGAAAAGACATTTCGATGATTGACTTATTAAAAACTACAAAAAGACAGTCCATATGTGCCGTAAACTCAGGTAACTCAAGACGGAGTGCTTCGTAGACGCGACGACGAATACGGTTGCGACCAACAGCAGATTTTAGCACTTTCTTAGAAACAACGACACCAAAACGCTGATGGTGATGAGAGTTGGGGGCATAAACTAAGGATAGAACAGGAGTTCTAATCGTTTTTCCCTTCTGATATGTATATCTAACACCACCCCGTGAATGAAAACGGTATTTTTGTGATAGCATGTATATATTATAGCACTAGGCGCTAAGGCGAGCGCGGCCTTTGATGCGGCGACGCTTCAAAACCTTTTGGCCAGACTTTGAACTATTACGCTTCATGAAGCCGTGTTCGACTTTACGTTGACGTTTGTGTGGTTGATAAGTTCGTTTTGGCATCTGATTATTCTTTCTATATTAATAAATACTTGTTCTAGTATACCCCAGATTTCCACATTTCGCAAGAAGTTTTCCACATATATTATACTGGTTAGATGAAAACTGTGGAAAAGTCTACCTCTGTGAAAAGAAGGTGATATTATGACATGTTTTGTTTTAAGGTTGAAAACTGTGGAAAAGTCGATGGTTGTTTGGTATAATTAAGGTAAGTTAAGGAGGAGTTAAGGGGTCTATGTTTGACGTGTGGAAAAATGTGCTGACTGAGGTAGAGCAGGCGATTCCGCGCGAGCAATATTCGACTTGGTTTACTGGTACGGAGTTAGTAGATGTTAGTGACGGTGTGGTGACTATTGGGGTTCCGAATGTTTTTAAGATAAAGCAATTACAGGTAAAATATTCAGATATTTTGAAAAAAGCATTCAAAAATAATAACGTCGAAGTTGGCGAGTTGAAATATGTCGTACAGACTAACACAAAAACAAAGATACGATCGCGCGAGGTGCCACAAAAGTTGATTGCTCCAGAAAAGGCTGTCCATGTAGCAAGAGAGAGTTTTGGCGAAACTCAAGCACGTAGCGGCGGATTTCAGACTGGATTAAATCCACGCTATACTTTGAGTAATTTTGTAATTGGATCAAATAATGATTTGGCTGTGAGTGTGGCGCGTAGTATTGTTGATAAGCCAGGTACGAGTTATAACCCTTTCTTTCTGTATGGTGGTCCAGGATTAGGAAAAACACACTTGGTACAAGCAATTGGTAATGAATTATTGATGCGTAATGCAAAATTAAAGGTTTTGTATGCACCGATGTCGAGTTTTTATTCGGAATTTATTAATGCAGTGCGTGTTAATAAGGGAGACGAGTTTCATCAGAAGTTTAAGAGGCTAGATGTATTGATTATTGATGATTTTCAGATGATCATGAACAAAGATCGATCACAAGCAGAGTTTTTTGATATTTTTAATGAACTATATGGGTTGAATAAGCAAATCATAGTAACGTCAGATCGACTACCGAATCAGATTAAATCAGTAGATGAAAGACTGGCGTCGAGGTTGGTATGGGGAGGTACGTTTGATTTGCAGTTGCCTCAGTTTGAAGATAAGTGTGCAATTCTAAAAGCTAAGGCAGAATTTATTGGGGTAGATATTGAAGATGAGGCGATTGAGTATTTGGCAGAAAACGTACGAACCAATATACGTGATCTAGAAGGAGAATTTAACAGGTTGCTGGCGGTGGCGGACTTAAAAAATATTTCGCCGCTTGAAGTAATTAATGAAGGTTACGTTAATCCAGCACAGGGCGTACATAATAAAGCGGTAGCTCCGAAACAAGTAATTGAGCGAGTAGCAAAGTTCTATCAGATGACGCCAAAAGAGATGTGTAGTAAAAGCAGAGTGTCCCATATAAAAAATGCGCGACAGGTGGCAATGTATTTGTTGTCAAAAGAATTAAGCATGAGTACGCCTAAAATTGCGTTGGAAGTTGGAGTAAAAGACCATACGACTGTAATGCATGGGATTAAAAAGATTGAGGCAGATCTAAAGCTGAACTTTACCTTGAGGGATCAGATTGCTGCAATTCGGGAAAAAATCTATGGGTAGCAGTATTTTGGTCTGTGTTCGGTTTTTGGATTTGTTCGGGTTGGTTTGTTCGGGTTTTTGTTTACAACGGGTTAACACTGGATGTTCGGGTTGTTCGGTAGATTTTGTGGAAAAAATGTGGGAAAGTTTGTGGGGAAAACGGTGGGAAAATGAGGAAAAATTGTGTGGAAAAGAATGGATTGGTCGATTTTTAGATTGTTTTTGTGGAATAATTAAGTTTTTCACAAGTAGGGTGGAAAAGTTTTGCGGGTGGATTTACACATGTAATTATCTCTGTAAGGGAGGGGTTTTGCACATTTTCCACATAGACTATTACTATAACTACTAATTATATAGAAAGGAAGAAGAATGGAGATTAAAATTTTACAAGAAAAGCTAGCAAAGGCACTAAGTAATGTGAGTCGGGTAGCTGGAGGATCAAGAGCAACTTTACCGATTTTGAACAATGTTTTAATACGGGTAGATGATGGGAAGGTTAGTCTTACTACCACCAACCTCGATATGGCTGTGGTGAGCTATTTACCAGCAAGTCAAAGCAAGAATGGAGTTATTACTGTTCCAGCTAAATTGATGGCAGAATTTGTGGGTAATTTACCAAAAGGTGAAGTTGTAGAAATTGTGGGTAAGAATGATAGGGTAACAATTAAAGCGGGAGAATATACATCAACAATTAACGGAGCTTTGGCGGATGATTTTCCTGAGTTGCCAGAAATGGATGATGCGAAGGCGGTGCGATTTCAGATGGAGGTGGAGGAGTTTAAGGCGGGTTTGTCACAAGTTATGATTGCGGCAAGTAATGATACGACTCGCCCAGCGCTGACTGGTGTGTACTTTAATACGTTTGAAGGGGCATTGTATCTGGCGGCTACGGATGGATATCGTTTGGCGGAGCGAAGGTTTATTGAAAAAGTTGAGTCGGAGGTGATGGCAATCGTGCCAACTAGTTCTTTGCAGGAAGTATTAAGAGCTATCTCTGACGATGTGACTGAAGTGGAAATATTGTTTGATGAGACGCAAGTACGTTTTAGGATTGGAGAGATAGAAGTTACATCAAAATTGATTGATGGTTCATTCCCTGATTATCGTCAGTTGATACCGAAAGAAACGGAGATTAGTGTAAAATTGAAGCGAGATGAATTGGTGAGGGTGACGAAATTGGCGGCGTTATTTGCAAAAGAGGTAGGGGGATCGATTGTATGTAAGACAAGTATGGAAAATGGATGTTTTTCGATCGCTTCGGTAGCAAATGAATTGGGGGAAAATAATTCGGAAATCAAGACGGAAGTAGATGTTGACGGTAAGGTAACCTTGAATTCACGATTTTTGCTAGATGCATTAAATGTTTTAGACGGGAGTGGAGTGAATTTTGGATTTTCGAATAAATTAGATCCAGTGGTGTTGAGGGCGGAAAAGGATGAAAAATATATACATATAGTGATGCCTCTTAAAGGATAATTCCCTTGCATGGTGATTAAAAGTGTCAAGTTGTTGAATTTTCGAAGTCATAAGAGCTTTGTGTTGCGGTGTAATCCGCAAACAACGGAGTTGATTGGGGAAAACGGTTGTGGAAAAACTTCGGTTTTGGAGGCAATTTATGAAGCTTTACAAGGTAAGAGCTTTCGAGCAGTTGATCGCGAAATTGTGCGGCGAGGGGAGGAATTTTATCGGGTGGAATTGGAATATGAAGATGGTAGGGTGGTAACAGTGGTTTATGATGCTGGGGCGGATAAGAAAGAGTTTTTAGCGGAAGATAAAAAGACGCGGAGATTGTCAAAGAAGGTAAAGTATCCAATTGTTTTGTTTGAACCAGATGATTTGAATCTGGTAGGAAGTAGTCCAACTAGTCGAAGAAATTATTTTGACAGGATGTTTAGTCAGTTATCTGAGACCTATAGTGTGGCACTTGCGCGATACAATAAGGCATTAAAACAACGCAATGAATTATTGAAGCAAGAAGTGTTCAATAAGGGAGACTTGTTTTCTTGGGATGTCATGCTAACTAAATATGGAGCGGAGTTAAAATCGGAGCGAGAAAGTTTTGTAAGGGATGTAAATTGTAAGCTAACAGAAGTATATCGATCGATTGCGGAGAATGATGACGAGGTGGAGTTGAAATACGCGAGTGAAGTGGAAAGTGAAAGTGAATTTTTGCGGAAGTTGGAAGGATGTTTTGAACGGGATCGGTTGCTCGGTCATACGAGCTATGGGATACATCGTGATGGATACGAATTTGTATTTAATAATGTGAAAGCGGACGGATCGGCTAGTCGAGGTGAGGTAAGATCGATAGTGATTGCTTTGAAATTTATCGAGGCGGAAATGGTGATGAAGGAGATTGGAAAAATGCCAGTGGTATTGCTGGATGATGTATTTTCTGAGTTGGATGAGGTGCGACAGGAGTGTTTGGTGAAAAATTTTAGGGAGAATCAGATTATTCTTACGAGTACGGGTGGTAGAAGTGATAACAGTGATTGTATTGTGTTAACCAAGGAATAATAAGTAGTAAGCTAACCATTGAAATTATTAGCTGCTTGTAAGATTTCGTCTGGGATATCTGGAGTATTGTATTTAGTTAATATTGGGTATGGTGTACCAACGACGTGCCATGAGTCGTTTTTTTGTACGAGAATAATTTTATATGTAACAATTGTGTATTGCTCTTCAGATCCTGTAATGATATTGGTATAATAATGGTTGTTGGTTTGTTTTCCGGTTTGGATTTGGAAGTTGTTTTCTTGAAGTGCTTCTTTAAGAAAACTTAACGGATCGGTGTTATCGTTTGTTTGAATTTTCCCTTCTAATAAGTTGTCGAATTCGTTAATTTTGATGTTGTAATGGATAACAGTATCATTGACTGTAGTCGCGATAGATTTGAGTTTTTCTATAGCTGAGTCAATTGCGGTAACGGAATATGTGCCAATTGTGATGGTGGGATTTTGGTCGTTATAGGTGTAGCCAATGCTATACAAACTATTTTTGAGTGGTAATTGTTTGAGTATTGGATATTCTTCACGTTGCTGTTCTCCATATTGATTCGCTAACATGCCAGCAAGTCCTTGAACTTCATAGAACTCCTGGGCATATTCTTCGATGATTTTCTTACCATGCTCAGTTGTGGCTTCAAGTAGACCAAAAAGATATTCAGTATCGTTATTGATCGTGATATTTGTAGTTTGAGCGGCAAAATCCGGATGAGTGATTTTTAGTTGATATTCTCCAGGTTTAATATAGTTGATAGCGTCGTTTTGAAGTTTTTGATTATTTAGAGTAACCTCTGCGCTATATGGAGCATACTTAACGGTTACGGCAACTTTGCCGATGCGGTTGATGTAGAGTATAGATGCGAATGTAATAACTCCGATGAAGATACACCCGAGGCAAATTGAAGTAATAACAATTTGTTTTTTTGTAAATTCGTGGTTCATGTTTTGTTATTCTCCTTGATTTGTTCCTTTACGATACCATCGTATGACTTCACTTTTGCTACTGTATACTAGATCTTCACGACCAGCCATGGGTGCGCGAGCGGACCTGTTCCCGTATGATGCTGAGGCTATTTTTGATTCAAAACCATCAATATCTCCTACATAAACGAAAGTGTGTCCATCCATAAAAGCAACATCGCCGGGTTGAAGAATATTTGAATCAATAGGACTAGATGACGAGCTATTTAGTAGAGTCCAGCCATTAGATTTTACCCAGTCTTCCTGTGCGTCGGTTGGTCCTTTTCCGTTGTTGTAATTTGGCTCAAAACCACTCTCTTGTAGTAATGTAGTTACGAATCCACCACAGTCAATACCGGCTACTCCATTAACTGAACCACCGACGTATTTGCCTTCTGAGATTCGTCGACTAATGGCGGCGGCGTAGTCAGGCATACGTTCTGTGAAAACTGCTTTATGATAAGTTGGCCAGGCATATTTTAGGACGAATTCTTGAAGACTACCACTGTCAACACAGCCACTAGCTGATCCGAAGGTTTGACCGCTATATTTATTGTAATAATCTTGAGCAGCCTTAATACGGTCAGTGTCAGTATAACCGCCACGTTCGACATATTTGCGATAAGATTTTGCAGCTTCTTCGACTGTTGAACTTTCATTGCGGAATTTGTCATAACCAGACTTTTCGCTATTTTCGGCTTCAGTTTTAAGATAATCTAATTCGAAGGCATAGATTTGTTTTGCAACGTCTTCTCCAGCTAGTTCGACAAATTTTGCGCCGTCAACCGTGTAGCCCTTGCTATAGGTGCTAACTTCTTGAAAATATTTAAGTAGTTCAGGGGCGTTGTCATTGATAGAATGAAGTAATCCGACGCGTCGACCAAACGACCACTGAATGAGGCCTATACCATATGATATAGAGGTGTCATTATAGGTGATTTCCCACCCTCGATTTTGAAACGTACCTTCATGCTGGACGGGGTTAAGATAATTAGATTCACGGGCCATATTGCCCATAATTCCTGCGGTTTGAATTTCGTTGAATCCTAGACTGATGAGTCCAGACCACACCCATTCTTCGTAGTTTGATCCAGCAAGGTTAGTTGAACCCGTAACGCAACTGCTAACAGTTCCTTCAGGATTGTAATAGAATGCTCGATTATCATAGAGGTTATTAAGTGTAGTATCTGACATTTCAGCAGATACTGGGGAGGTAATAAGGCTGAAAGTTAAAATTAAACTAAGTAGTATACGAAGCCTAGTTTTGAAGTGTTTCATACAGCGTAGCTCCGGTTGCGGACATCAGCATAAATAGCGTGTTCAGCAACAATTGCTTCGCTAGCGTAAGGATCAGACTCGAAATTCTTTTCAAAATCTTTGTAGCGGAAATCGGAGTCAAGTTTAGCAATAACTTCTTCCCCGCTAAGTGTATCAGAGGCGGTGCCGTCCATGGCGAGGCGAGTACTAGCGTCATAATCATCGAGGAAGTTGTAGTAGTAGGCGACGTTGACGATAAGTTCGGTATCGTGTTTTGTGAGACCAGAGATGCGAGCGAGTTGTCCTAACGGAGTATTGTCGACTGGATTTTCTTTTTCGTATTCTTCAATGTAAGCAGTGACTGGGTCTGTTGAACCTTCGTAGGCCCCCATTTGCGTAAGGCTACGTTGGTCTGCGACATACCGTTGGAAATATTTGAATGTTTGCCAGTCTGGATTCTCATTACTGTTGACACATTTGGCTCCAGTAGCCCAACGCATATTATCTGCGTCTGCGGCAGCGTCGAGGATATCGATTGCATCGCCAATTAGAGGCAGAGAGCCGAGAAAGCTTAAAATCGTGTCGCCAATGCCGCCAAGTGATTTGAGACTGTTGAGGATATTAGCATCTACTGCTCCCCATGGTGATTCCCTACCATTGCAATAAGTAATGTATTTACTTAACTCACTTTTTTTATTAATAGTACAATAGCCATCATCATCGCAGGTTGTGTTTTCTGCCATAATTCTGGCATATTCGTCGTCATCTGCTGCTAATTCAATAGTGGATAGATCAGAAGTTGGAATAGCATTGCAGAGCATGTCGCCTTCAGAATTATACATTTCATCGCTATTAATGAATGGACAAGTACCATAAGTTGTAATATAGGATTTTTCGCTGGCAGCCATAGCGTTTCCAGTAATTGAGGCGAGAGAGCTAGAAGTTTGGCTCATGAGATTTTTGATTATTTCGGTGAATTTGGAGGAGTTGGTGGTAGTGGCGAGATTGTATGCCATGCTGCCAAGAAAAGTATTTTTAGAAGTGATGTCGAATGGGCTACGATTATAGCGATCTATCTCGTTATCGAGAGCAATAACCTGTTCGTTTAGTTTGTTATAAGCACTGATTTTTTCTTTGGAAGATGGAGCAAGGCTGCTGCCGGTGATAGCTTGTTTGAAGTTATAATTAGCTGCACCGAGCACGAAGAGATTGCCACCAGGGATACCTTTGGCATATTCGGTAATATTGGTGAATAGGGATTTTGCGATTGTTGGGATAAGAAAACTGAGAAAAGCAGTAAAAGAGGCATTAAATATTACGCCAATGATAGCTCTGGTGACATAGGAGCTAAGGAATTTTAACCCCCCAGTTGCTATGGTGATACCAATAGATGCAATAGCAGTACTGGCTTGGAGAATAGCACAAGTTTTGAAAGTATTGGCAGTAGCGGTAATTTTGCCACCAAGGACATTAAAGGCACGTTCTAATGAATAGTTTTCTGCTTCTTTGGTGTTGACTGGCATGTCGGATAACACACTGACTAAACTCGCACTTTCTAGCGGAGTGCCTTCTGTTTCGATTGTGTCAAGTTCTAATTGGAAGCCTTCGTCGAAGGTATTCATATTGACTCTGGGTGTGCTTGAGAAATCTTCAACACTAACTTTTTCACGAGTGTTGAGATAGTTGAGTGAAGAATTGATGGCGGATTCATTTCCGAGACCATCTTTCATCTTGCTAGAGCTTTCTAAGATAGGGAGTGCAAAACGTGTAGCATTATATGCATCAAGGGCAGAGATCATAGTAGAGATCATAGTTAACAATTTAGCAGCGGTGCAGCCCCAGCTAGTGACTTGCTGAACTTCGCCGGCGACTTTATTAATATAAGAGTGAGCTTTAGCTTGAGCGTTATCACCGCTAACTGTGCTTGATGAAGATTTGACTTCTTCTTGCTCGACTTCGTTTTTGACTCTGGTAGTTTCCAGATCGCCACTATTATTGTTTTTGGTTGATTCTTCCATGACTTCACGGTATTGTTTTTGATCAGATTCAGCATTTCCAGTCTGCTTGTAGTCTTTTTGGGTGTTGCGAGTAAGTCCGAGTTTGGTGGCGAGGTTGTTGGCTTTATCATCGAAAAAACCAATAATACGGTTACGTCTAGCTCGATTGTAGGCTTCGCGAAATTCGATGTCGTCAAAATATATATTATTAAAATCAGCAGCGGTAATTTCTTTACCATTAAAGGTAAAGGTGCGATTTTTGCCAGTGCCGTTCACTTTAATTCCATTGCTTTCTAGACGTTTAATGGTGGATTGGGGCATTTTGGTATAGATTTTTGAGCCTTTCCAAGTGGTTTTTGTAGTATTCCCTTCCATCATATATTTAAGGATGATCCGATTACGCCAGCTGTTGGATGCGTGTTGAACGTCTAATTCCTCGGTGATTTTATCGTTAAGTGCAGGAGCAAGTAGAGAGTTGGTGCTACTGAGGAATGTGGCACCACCAACCATTAAGACGAGGCTGAGGATGAGGCCGGCCATGCCTTTTTTGCGAGCGATAAAGAATCGGCTTAGTTTGTTGTTCTTATTTTTGTTGCGGTCTGTATTAGATCGACCATTGCCGCGATAGAAAGATTGCTCATTGTTTGATAGGGCGTTACGCTCTGATTCGCGGAGGCTATCTTTAGAGTCGTCATTTTGAGAAGTTTTAGAAGAACCATCCTTATTATAGAATTGTGAATAATAAGGATTAAATTCTTCTAGGTCTTGATCCCAATAACTTTTAGCCATAGTATTTTAGTTACCTCTTATCTCCAGGGCGGGTGGTAATTAGCTGCTCTTCGGTTTCGGAAGCGATAATTTGGATATGGACGTGGTTGGCACCAGCGAAGAAGAGGCCTTGGCCTACTGGGAAATTAGCGAGACGTTTTTTCTCTTCATCGGTTAGCTTAAAGACGTCACTAAGAACATCGACAGCGCTGGCACTTTGTTTGAGTAGTAATTGCATGGATGAGTTGGCAACGATGGCACGACCCATTTTGCTGCTCATGAAGTCTTCAACGTCTTGGGTAATAGTGGTTAATCCGAGATAATATTTGCGGGCGCGTTTGGCGAGACTGAAGAGGAAGTTGGCAGAGTCGTCGTATTTCATGAGCTGCCAAGCCTCATCTACGATGAGCAGACGACGTTTTTGGTCGGTGCGGACTACGTTCCAGACGTGACTCAAAACGATATACATTGCAACGGGGCGAAGTTCATCTTCGAGGTCGCGAATATTAAACACAACCATGCTATTATTAATATCGACGTTGGATTGCTGGGAGAAGATACCAGCAAAGGTACCTGTAGTATATTTGCGGAGACGTTGTGCGAGTTGCGGACCAGTGCCACCCATGTGAAGTAGGGTATCGTAAAGATTGATGATGGTGGGAGGAGTGCTTTGATGGGTCAGAGGATCGCTAGTAATACCAGCACGGGCGTAAGTATCGATTAGGGCTTGATCAAGATCGGCTTCTTCGTTGGCGGTGAGCCCAACTTGACCAGCAACAGAGCCGCCGAGCATGAGGCGAAATAGACCATGCAAAGTGACTAAATTGGCTCGTAGAGCATCGTTGGCGTCTTCACTATCGACGACTTTTGGTAGATCAAAAGGATTAATGCGGACATCGGAGTTGAGACTGAGGCGAATGTAGCTACCGCCAACAGCATCACAGAGTTTTTGATATTCGTTTTCTGGGTCGATGATGATGATTTCGGCACCGAGCATCATAGAGCGGACAGCTTCGAGTTTGACAGCGAAAGATTTACCAGCACCAGATTTGGCGAAGACAACGAGGTTGGCATTTTCTAGACTAAAACGGTCGAAGATGACGAGGCCATTATTATGTATATTGACGCCGTATAAGATACCGTTTTCTTGGGTAAGGTCGGCTGAGGTGAATGGAAAGCTAGTACTGATTGCGCCAGTATTCATGTTGCGACGGATTTGGAGTTGGTCTGTGCATTGTGGCATAGTACTGTTCATCCCCTGTTCTTGTTGGGAGCTGGCAACTTTACTAAAGACCATTTGTTGACCAAGGAGGGTTTCGATTTTATGTTGAACAAAGCTTAATTCTTCGAGAGAGTCAGCCCACAAAGTGATATAGAGACCAAAACGGAAGAACTTTTCGGCACCAACTTGGAGTTTGTCGCGAAGTTCTTCGGCGTCACTAATGGCGGCTTCGAGCTCAGGGTCACGAATTTTGCCTTTTTCAGCATTGACGCTATAACTGGCTTCGAGCTGAGTGACTTTTTTGCGGAGGTTTTTCATGACGACGGTGGTTTCGACGGGGTAGACGTACATTGAAACGTCAAGTACTTCGTCGATATTGATTAATCCGGAAATCCAGCCCGTATAGAGGGTGCGAGGATAACCATAGACGTAGATTGTGCGACCGTATTTTGTACCAAGACGGAAGTAGCTGGAATGGATTTCGATACTGCTTGGTGAGATGAGGTCGCGGAGGGTAGTAATTCCCTGCTCAAAGGCGCGCTGGATTTCGGCTTCTTCGGCAGCTTGAGATTGGGCAGCGATGGTAGCGGCGTCTGCGGCAGTCTTTTTGGATTTTCGTCCCATATTATTTTACTCCCTTCTTGACATAGGTGGTTGCTAGTTTATTGAAATCGACTAAAGGTTCACGAACGGCGGTATCGGGGTTGTTGAAATTATAGAAGAGCTGGCTAAGTTCTTTAGTGTTTAAACGGACGGATTGGATACCGATCTGGAAAAGACCGGAGATAACAGATTCGACACGATTGTTGAGTTCGTCGATTGCTTTGTTGTAGACGTCGCGATTAATGCGAGTTACGCCAGGAGTTTTGTTTTTACCGAATGCTTTGAAAAGGTTTTTGGTTTGTTCGACTGCACGCTCAAGGTCGGCGGAACCATAGTATGGGATGACGACAAAGAATGATTTGTCCATGATGTTTGCTTCTTGTGATAGGATGTCGATGAAGTTGATGTAGTCGTCCATGAGCACACCGAGAAGCATATTATCGTTGTCGCGGCGTATTTTGGTGAGTTTTTCGATGTATGGACCAATATCGACGCGTTGTGATCGGACTAGGATTTGAACGGTGAAATTAAGGGAGTTAAGGAAGTTTTGATAGCTGTATTCGACACCCTCGCGTTCTTGCTCAGACATAAGGTCAAAGTTTATGGATTGGCAAGCAACAACAGTACGAAAAGAGCCGTCCTTCATAATGACGAGACTGTCGCGTAACTCAGAAAACTGGAGGGTGGCTTGAGTGGAAATCGGAGTCTCGATAACCTTGGGTGGTTCGGGAGCGGCTGGAGCGGCAGGCTGGGTGGCTTGGGTGATTTGAGGAGCAGGCTGAATGTAGGCGGCTTGCTGCATTGTGACGGGTTGCTGTCCGACGAACATGGCTGGTTGTTCGAGCTGGGGCTGGAAGTTGGTTGGCGTAACTGGCTGCATTGGTGGTTGTGGCTGTTGCATTTGAGCTGCTGGAGGTGTGGGTGGTGTTGGTAGGGATTGTGGTGGCATCATGTTGGCTGGAGCAGCTTGAGGGTTAGGTATAGGAGTAGGAGCAACTTGAGGTTGCCCAGTTGGTGGCATTTGAGGCGTAGAGCCTTGCATGGGGTTATTTTGTGGGTTCATAATGCTCCTTAATGTAATGGTATATATACTTCACTTTCATTTTCCCTACGGATACGATCGGCTTGCTGTTCGATGGTTTCGACGGAGAAATCTGGGTTGTTGGCGAGTTCGGTCATTTGGGTAGTAGCGGCGGGCGGGATGGTAGGTTGAACGATGACATCGGACTCGGGTTTGTTGGCAGGAAGAGGCTGGATAACTTTTTGGCCACCGATGGGTGATGGGGTAGAAAGAGGCTTATCGGGATTGTAGTTGGATTTTTCGATAGCATTTCGCATTTGATTGACGACTTCGGCGTGATGCTCTTGTTGTTCTTTGGTGATAAGATCACTAAGGCGAGTGGTGCCAGTGTGATCGAACATGTCGGTCGTGTTGTAGGCTTCGGCATAAAATTCATCGCGCATGGGAGAATTGGCATTTTTGATGGCGTAGCCCTCGGTATCGATAATATTTGAGAGGAATGAGAGGCGGTGGCTGGCTTCTTCTTGAGTGATGTTGCGGACACGATTTTCTTCGACTTTTTTGGGTGCGGTGATAAGGATAGTGGACTCGCTTTGTCCAGGAATCCAGAATCGACGATTGGGCTTGAGATAGAAAGAGACTATGGCGGCGAGATAAGTTTCCATTGGTTGATCTTTTTTGAGAGGAAGAGCAAGGATAGTGAAGAAGATAGCGACTGGGATAGGTAGGATAGCAAGAAGAGGAAAAATTTGGAAGAGGGCGACGGCGAGAACGATAGCACCTCCAACGATCATAAGGTAAATAAATTGTCGAAACGAAAATGGACCGAGTAGTTTGTCATCGGCTTCGACGTCTTGCGGTACCTTATAACTAGCCATAGTTCTATTTTATCATGAAGTGAGCAAAAACGGAAATGTTGCCCACCAAAATTTCACCTCCCTATGGAGTATAGGATACTCGCTGAGAGGTGAAAAGTCAATATTCTAGAAGCGGCTGTAAGCGTGATTGATGATTGAGATGACTTCTTGGTAGAGTTTGTCAATGAGCTGTTGATCACGTTCGAGACTGGTGATGTCTTTAATGGCGTCGTAAGTGTTATCAGAGCGGAGGTCGTCGAGTATGGTTTCAATGGAGCTTTCGAGTGCGTTGTAACTATCAGGGTTGGAGAGTGGACTGTGAGTACTGAAGTAAGTACGGATTTCTTGGCTGACAGTTGCGAAGTTGCTATTGATGCCCTTGAAAATGTTTCTCACGTCTTGGACGACGGTGCCGTATGGAACGTTGCTGTAAGCATCGTCGTAAGCTGCCTCGCGGAGATTGCGGTTGAAACCACTAGCACCGCCGCCGTTTCCACCGCCGCCGTTTCCACCGCCGCCGTTTCCACCGCCGCCGTTTCCACCGCCGCC
>CAOQYN010000001.1:0-15940 GCA_948514425.1 uncultured Candidatus Saccharibacteria bacterium | reverse complement strand
CACCGCCGCCGTTTCCACCGCCGCCGTTTCCACCGCCGCCGTTTCCACCGCCGCCATTTCCACCGTTATTTTGTTGGTTATCGTAGTTTGGAATGGTTCCTTTGACGGTTTTAATCCACTCACGTGTTTTTTCCTGTAGCTCTTGAGGATTCTTGCTAGAAAAGATGTCAATTTCTGGGTTGAGACGTTCTTCAAATGGAATAGCGTTGGTTGAGTTTGAGTCGAGATTTTCTAATCCAAGTTGGCCTAGAACATCAATCATATCGGCGAAGGCGGTAATGCCATCGGGTTTGGCGCCATCTGAAACATTTGGGGATAGCTGGCGGTTAAGTGAGCCGTAGATCTTTTTGGCTACTTCTGGGATCATCATATGTTTGATCCAGTTTTTCTTATCTTCAAGAGTAATATCTGGAGCATTGCGGTCAATTTTTTTCCATGTGAGATGACCTTCTTCATTCATACTTAGGCGTAGACCATTGAGGCTTTCGCCATTTACGTTGCGGAAGAGGAGTGTGTCGATATCTGGGAAGTAATCTTCAAAACGTTCGCCTTCAGGGGCATCACTACGGATACTACTGAGAATTTTGATCCAGTCTTTTGTGATGAAGGCGTCGTTGAGGGCGAGTTTGCCTGTTTTGGAGGCTTTCCAGAGACTATCTAGACCAGCAATATTGCGTTGTCCGGCGGAAATTACGTAGCCATTATCAAGTTGAGAGGTAAGCATAGCGGCAAACTCAGCAGCATGTTCGGAGTAGTTACTTTCTTGGAGGGCGCCAGCGATGGTACTGTGATAGCGGCGAAGTTTACCGGATTTGTTGACTTCGTTGACGTGTGACCAGTCGATGTCTGGGTATTTGAGCTGGAGGCGGGCGATTTCGCTATCAGGAAGCTGAACGCCAATCTCAGTAGCATAGCGACGGTTGATTGGATCGCCGATTGCGATGTCTTTGCGTAGCATTTCTTTCATGTAACCAGCATCGTCGTCGTAGACGCGCTGAATGACGTTACCTTCGTCATCCGTAATGTTCATGTATTTGACTTTGCTGTATGCTTTGCGGGCAGTAGGAGAGAGGGCGTCGTACTCTTCTTTGGTGATTTCTTGTCGTGTAGTCTTGTGGACGCCGATATATTGGCCCCAATCACGATGTCGACTACTGGTGTCGTTGCCATCTTTGTCGCGATAACGATACTGGGAATCTTCAATGGGTTTACCGTTTTCATCTTCTTCAAAACCATTGTCGTTGACACGGGCTTTATCGAGGAGCATACTACGATATTCGCCTTTGTTGACGCCGAATTTGGTCGTGACGATACGAGCTTCGGCACGACGACGCTCTTCAATCTCGGCGCTACGTTTGATCACTTGCCCCATGATGGTGGTTTCACCAGAGTGACCGAGCTTACCAGTAGCGCCACCGATGAGGCGATTGAATTCGTGAGGATTACTGAATTGTTTTTGGGCGGCTCCAAGGTAGCGGCCAAGTAAGAAGTTTTGGTCACCTTGGGCGATGTTTTCGGCGCGGAATTGCTGGCGCATGATGTCGAGGTAGGCTTCGCCGTGAGCAGCACCAAGGAGCTTGGCTCTTTCGCTCTTGAAAATATCACCATATTCGCCGAGGGTATTACTGAAGTTTAACTGTGCGGCCGCAGTAACACTGTTCTGGAGACTAGATTCTTTGGCGATTGTAGTGCTTTGATTGGGGCGATTGCTCCAAATATCTTTGCCGTCTTGGTTGAGACCTTTACTGGAAGAACGATAATTGTATGAACGGGCAAGATTGCGATTCATGGTAGTAGCTTTGAGGTCGCCAGTATCAAGTTCGCGACGTTGTTGACGGTAAGCAAGATAGTTTTGGAGACGGGCGCCAGTTAGGACTCGATTGTTACGGAGATGTTTTTGACGATTAAGCTCGGCATTTGAGGCCGCCCAGCGTGTTAATCCGCCACGGACAGGGTCGGAAAGACTGTGAAGGGCTTTGTTGAAATTGCCAAGTACGGTGCCAGACATTTTCATAAGAGAGATTGAGAGAAAGAGTGGCATGACTTGAATGGCGGAGCCAAGGATGATGAAGATGGGATTTTTGTTGGCAGTAGAGATGATGGCCCAGCCAGCAAGTTTGGAGGCGCCATAGAGGAAGCTAAACATTGGATAGAAGAAAAGCATTTGGGCAAGGAGGGATTTCCATTTTTGAAACCATTTTTCGGTATTGGGGAGAAGATAGGCAACAAAAGCAAGTGGTGAGATCATAATGAGAGCGAGAACGACGCCTTGGCGTAGGCTGATAGTAATCAGACCGACGATGATAGAGATGAGAGCTCCTAGTAGTGCGATGACGAATATCCAGAAGGTGGCTTTGATACCGCCCATGGCTGCAACGATAACGAAACCGATAGTGCCAGCACCGGAAAAGGCATTGAAAATTGTACTCCAGCTGATATTACGGAATGGATCTTCGGTGAGTTCGATGTCAGCTTGGATGGAAGTGAAGAAGTTGACTATACCTGAGCCGATGATGTTGCTAATATCAACAAGAAGTGATGAAATAAAGAAACTGAGATTAACCATAATAACGGCGACGATGATGCGGGGGAGAACGCGTTTGATGCCGTAATTGCTTACTCCAAAACCAGTGATTTGTGAATATAAGACGACGAGAATGAAAGCGACGAAAATAATATTAGTGATTTCGCAGGCTTTTTGCCAGACTTTATAGATAGCAGAGTTGTGATCGGTAGAGATAGGTTTGATGACTAATATGTCGTTGATGAGATTGTAGATGCTGTCGACGAGTCCGCTAGCCATATTAAGTAGAGGACAGAGCGCCCAAGAAACAGAGCCAGCTACTCCTGAACAGACATTGACGTCGTCTTTGATTGTGTTGTCGTCGTTGGTGTAGGGGTCATCTGCGGAACTTTCGTCCCCTGACTCGCTGTTATCGGTTGGAGTAGCATAAGCAGATTCTGTAAGTGGGCTATGGGAAGTGTTGGGCAGTACAGCGCTGCCAAAAAGAATGCTGAGTGACAGCATGATAATTGTCCCAATTTTCAACAAAAATCTCTTCATTTTTTCGTGTCCAACTAAGCCCAATACAGGGTATACTATTAATTATAGCACACATAAGCATAATAGTCAATAGTAAATAACACAAATAGGCTACTTTTTCAATGTTTATGCTTATTTTGGTGGAAAATGTGGGATTTTTGGAGAGTTGTATGGTAAGATGATGATATGAAGCAGAAGATTTTGGGATTTTTGGCGGCGGTTGTGGTCGCGAGTGTGGGATTATCGGTTGCGGGGCCGACGCCAGTGGAGGCGGCAGATAATACGAAGAGTTGTGGTACTCCAGGGTTTTTGGGCTTAAGGCCTTGGTATTATGGTCTTTGTGAAGGGGGCGAGGGTACAGAGATCAAAGAACCTAGCGGTGAAGACGAGATAGCAGTGTTCGTCTGGAAAATTGTGTTGAATGTTTTGATTGACTTGCTGGTGATTGTAGGATATGCATCGATGATTTTCATTATATATGGTGGGTATCAGTTTATTATGTCGCAAGGTGATCCAGGAAAGGTAGCGAGTGGAAAAAAGACGCTGACTTCGGCGATTATTGGGATGGTGATATCCTTAAGTGCGTCAGTAATAGTGAATACGGGGATGGTGATTTTGAATATTAATACAGCTGGTGGGAGTTTGGATAAGTGTACAGGTAGTGACTGTAATGATAGATTGGGTGCGAATTTTACGCAGGAACAGGTGCAGAACGCCTTTACATGGGCGTATACAGTGGCGGGTTTGGTAGCGGTAGCGTTTATTATTTATGGTGGGTTGAAGTATGTGATTTCACAGGGTGATCCAGGAAAGGCACGGTCGGCGATGCAAACGATTATTTATGCGGTTGCGGGGTTGATTGTGGTGTTAATGGCAGCGGCAATTACGGCATTAGTAATTTCGTCAACAACAACTAACTAAGGTTTAAAGGAGATTATGAAAAGAATTTTAATGAGTTTGGGGCTGTTGATTGCGGCAATGTTGGGAGGTGTGTTGTTGCCGATGTCTAGCGATTGTGCTGCAGCGGATATTTGCAGTGACCCTAGTATGCCAGAGGACATGAAGGCGGCAGCTGGATGTAATGATTTTGGGGCAAACAAAAAGACGGCGGTGCCGATTGCCTTGAATATCATTAATGTTGTGCTGTCTTTTGTGGGGATTATTGCGGTGGGTGTGATTGTGTATGGCGGGATTATATATACCACGAGTACGGGAGATTCAAGTAAAATCCATAAGGCGAAAAACACTATTTTGTATGGGCTGGTGGGATTGGTGGTGGCGATTATGGCGTTTGCGATTGTGGCTTTTGTGAATTCAAGCGTGTTGAGCAAATAGTTCTTATACATTAAATCTAGACTTTTTTGGCATAATGAGTTATGATAGTCTCAGTATATAGATAATTGAAAGGAAAGATAATGAAGAAACTAGTACTAAACGTGATTGCTGCGGTGCTAATGACTGTTGGGCTTGGTGGCGTAGCGATGATCTCGCCAGCCTATGCTAAGGTAATGTGTTCGAATGGTACTTGGCAGGATGAGTTGAAAAACTGTCCAGAGTGGGAAAATGATAACGGTATTTCTGATAATGATAACTTGATGGGCACTTTGACGACTATTATTAATGTTGTGATTGGCGTGGTTGGTTTTATCGCGGTGGCGATGATCGTTATGGGTGGTATTAGTTACGCAACTTCCCAAGGTGATGCAAGCAAAACAAAGAAGGCTATGAACACTATTCTTTACGGTGTGGTTGGTCTAGTGGTTGCGTTGTTGGCGTTTGCAGTTGTCAACTTCGTACTTTCAAACGTCTTTGGTGGCACGACTGCTTAGTTTAAGTTAGGTTAAGGTACAGCAAAATGAAGTTGAAGAATTCTATGTTAGCTGTCGCGATTGTATTGAGTGGGATGCTGGGTATGTTGATGGTTCCGAGGGTAGTGTATGCGGCTGAGGGTAATAGTTCCCTGGTTGCGGCTGTTACGTGTCCTACTGGAAGCAAACGTGGTTCAGCTCCGACATATGCGGATTGTAATTTGCCTGAAGATTTGCCGACGAAAGATGTTCCGACGACAGCGCAGACGATTATCAATGTAATGGTGAGTGTTGTTGGTATCGTTGCGGTTGCAGTGATAGTAATTGGTGGTATTCTGTATGTAACGAGTACTGGTGATGCGTCTAAGGCGAAGCGTGCGCAACATACTATTCTTTATGGTGTGGTTGGTCTGGTGGTAGCAATATTAGCGTATGCTATTGTTAACTTTGTGTTGAAGAGCGTATTCTAAGTTTAGATATAAGTGTGCGACACCCCATTCGAGATTCTTGAATGGGGTGTTTTGGCGCTTTATATTATTGTTTTGGGGTTGGGGTCTTGTATTTGCTTGTGGGGTTGGTATGGCAGCGGAGGGGGCGACCAACATAGCGACCACTACTATATGAAGGACTAACGTTGGTGTTGTGTGAATATAAGACGTAGGCAAGGGTGGATGATATAGAATTGCATGATCGAAGCGATGTCTCGTAGCCGGCGTAGCCAATATACCCACTGTGTATATCAGTATACCCACTACGGACAAAAGCTAAGGGTAGGGAGATGATGTTGGAAGAAAAGACATAATACTCCAATGATGATACCTGAGTGTCGTTAGGAGACCAGTGGTGAGATTTTTCTTACCTAAAGATGCGAAAAATCTCAGCCAAGACAACAAGTGCCAAGGTCTCTAACGACACTCAAGTATCATCTCATCTTAATCTTTTCTTTCAACATTATTCTCTTTCTCTCCATCAAACACTACCTAGGTAGTGTTTGATGGATAGAAGAATGGTGAGGATTGATAATGGTTGGGGATTGGGGTAAAAAGATATATGGGACTACCTTAAGATAGTCCCATAGTATTATCTTGTTAGCATTGTGTGCTAAAGCGATTTGACTAGCTGTTGCGTTTTTGGCGGACAGTGATGATAGTGGCAGCGAGTGCTGTAATGAGGATGAAAGTAGGAATAACGCATTCAATAGCGGCATCGATGATGGCTGCGGTGTTTGGGGATTTTGGTAGTTTATTTACTGTAGTAATATTTGTGGTGGCGTTTTCTGTAGTAGAACTTTGAGTGTTTGAACCATAGACAACATATTCTGACAAGTGTGATGTGTTGAATGTGACAAAACCGTTTTGATATTGGGCGTCAATAACTTCGGCGATTTGGCCATTTTGGACGTAGGCGACTTTGTAGGATTGATAAGTTTTGTTAACAGGAATACTAAGTGTGAGACTAGTGTTGGTTAGTGGGACGGTGACAGCGTTGTTCATAAGTTGGATGTCGTGAGCGGAGATGTATTCGTAGCCGTCTAGCTTGATACTGCTGGCGTCGGTGGCGATAGCACTAAGGGTATGATTAGGATAATATTTTGCAGTTGTTGTAAGTGTGATATTGCTGTCGCTGAAAGTGTTTTTCATGTTGGCTTTGATGTTGGAATTGTCAGTAATGTCGTCGGTAGTAGTACCAGAAGTAACAAGATTGATGATTTCTTGCTGGCGAGTACCATTAACAGCGCTTGTTGACATGGTGTTACCAACGATGACGACAGGGGTGCCATAAACGCCATCTGCAGGTTTTTGACCATATGCATCAGCAACTGCGTTTAGGAGAGTAAAGTTGGTTGGGTTTTGGCTAAGTTCGTAGCTCACAACGCGGAATTTGTCGCTGTAGGCTGGAAGTAGGCTGCTTTTGATAAAATTGTAAAAGTTCTTGCAGTTAATGCAGCCATCTTTACGGAAGACATAGATAGTTACAACGTCATTGGCGTCGTTGTAGTTACTGTTGGCGAAGTCGTAGTCAATGTTTTCGGCGGCGAAAGTTTCTGAAAGGGTTTCGCTAGAGTAGCGACTGAGATCTACTGTGACTGCTGCGGCAGCGGCATTGGATGCTATGGCGAATGTGCTAATGACTGTGGCAAGCGCCAAAAAAAGTTTTTTCATAAAATCTCCCTTAGTTTTGACTATTGTAACTGATTTTTGGGAAAAGACAAGAGACGAAGTGAGCTTCGTTGCAACTAAAAAGTACCCTGTGCGGGTACTTTTCGTGTGTGAGTAGTCGAACTATTGGATAGCAATTTTGATTGGAGCTTCGACTTTTTCCTTTTCGAAGGTAATAGTCAGAACGCCATCTTTAAGTTCGGCTTTGACGGTGCCTTCCTCTTCCTTGACTTGAACTGGAAGGGCGATAGTACGCGAGAACTCTCCCCAATAACACTCTTGGATATGCCATGCGGTAGTATTTTCATCTTCCCCACCGCTTAGGATGCCAGAGATAGTTAGAATATTGTCAGAGATTGTGACATTGAGATCTGATTTGGAAATGCCAGCAGTGCGGGCTTTTACAACTAATTTATCGGCGGTTTCGTAGACATCTACAGCGAGTTGTCCTGGAAAGTCGTCGGTATTTTCCCACTCTTCGTCCACCTCGTTTGATGGTTCTGCGCTCAATGCGACTTTGTTGCTCGAATCTACGATCGACGTAGCGTCGGTATCATCGAGGAAAGCAGCAGCGAGTTCATCTTCCATCAGCATGTCGTCACTGTTAGTACGAGCCATTGCTTTGAATTACCTCCGTTATATATTGTTATGCTTTATTATAAATCTATTTCATACTAAAATCAATACTAATCATGAAATTCGTTGTAAAAAACACAACAAGATGCGGGGTTTTGGATCTACTTTGTCCGCACTCTTGTAGGGGTTGTGGGCGTCTGGGGAGCGTGTTATGTGAGCGTTGTAAAAAAAACTTGATTACGGCGCGACGAATGATTTGTCCGGTATGTAAACAGGAGTTTGAGCGGGGGTTGAATGATATGGAGAACATGTCTTGTTCGGAGTGTGATCTAGGTGGTTTTACAGCGATTTTTGCAGCTGGATGGAGAGACGGAGTGTTGAAGAAGATGGTGGAAGAGTATAAATATCAAGCGATTTGGGCTTTGGGTGACGTTTTGGCGGAAGTTTTGGAGGAGATGTTGCCGAGCAAAGATGAAATATTTTGGCGTGATTTGGGACAATGTGAAGTAGTGATAGTTCCCTTGCCAACGATTGGGCGGCATGTACGAGAGCGAGGATTGGACCACACGTTTAGGATGGCGCATAAATTAGCGAAATGGCGAGGCTGGAAATGTGAACGAATCTTATCTAGGGCGGCAGATACGGTACAAGTTGGAGCGAAAGCAGCGGATCGTGAAGAACAAGCACGAAAAGCGTATGAAGTGTATGGAAAAGTGGACGCGGAGAGGATATATGTATTATTAGATGATGTATGGACAACGGGAGCAAGTATGCGAGCAGCGGCAGAGATGATGCGTTTGGCAGGGGCAAAGAGGTTGGTTGGTCTGGTGGTAGCGGTTGGTAAGGCAAGAGAGATATAAAATTGCGGAGTTTGGCAAATGTAAAAATCCCAACTCGCCGATGTCGAATTGGGATTAGAAGTGTGAAATTTTAAATTAACCAAGTTGGTTTAAGAATAGAATGGTGCTTTCGGCGGCTTCTGGGGCTGAGACTGTGCTGATAGTATTAAGAACAAAGTTGACGATTGCGAAAGCAAGGACAGCAATAATGAGACCAATGATTGCATAGAGGATTGTGTTCTTTGCGTCGGTGATTTTTTTACTATCGCCACCAGACATGATGTATCGTAGGCCACCCCAGATAAGCATAACAACGGAAATTACGCCGACAACGTAGAGGACGGTATTAGTAATACGGGTAAAGACACCGTCGACGCCGACTAATTCTGCCGGCATACCTTCAGCACGGGCGGCTTCGGCACCTTCTTGAACAGTTAAAGCCATCGCTTTTCCAGCACAAAGCGTGGCCATGGTGCAAACACCAGTAATAATCTGTAGTACATTCTTGGTGAACTTCTTCATCCTAAAATCTCGCAATTAACTCTTACGCACATGCGTAAACAAATATTATTTGCTTCATTATAGCACATTTTTGGAAAGGAAAAGAAAAATGCAGAGTTGGCGTTTGGCAGAGTCAGCGGAGGGGAAAACCGTGCCAACGATCTAGGTAGCCTGACGGATAGACTACAGTGGGATCTACACCTAAGTAGTAGGCAGCAAAAGCAGACCTAGCCACGCGAGACCAGCCATATAGAGCGTGACCAATGCCACCAGCTCCATTATCATATAGACCGACATACCCACTACGGACAAAAGCTAAGGGTAGGGAGATGATGTTGGAAGAAAAGACATAATACTCCAATGATGATACCTGAGTGTCGTTAGGAGACCAGTGGTGAGATTTTTCTTACCTAAAGATGCGAAAAATCTCAGCCAAGACAACAAGTGCCAAGGTCTCTAACGACACTCAAGTATCATCTCATCTTAATCTTTTCTTTCAACATTATTCTCTTTCTCTCCATCAAACACTACCTAGGTAGAGGCAGTGGAGGGGGAAAGCGCCCCAGAGAGGGGTATCCGCTGAGGGATAGGCGCTTGAGGGGGTGAGGTAGACGCCATAGGCGTAGATAGTGGACTGGAGAGTACGAGACCAGCCATAGCCACGCTCACCGACATAGTAAGAGGCGCCAAAAGAAGGATTAACATACCCACTACGGACAAAGGGCGGCAGTGTGGTGTGGCGTTAATAAGTTAATTATCTTGCAAAAGAAAAAACTATGCTGACGCATAGCAATTTTTCGTATTCCTGGCGGAGGGTGGGAGATTCGAACTCCCGCTCCAGGTCTCCCCAGACTAACGATTTAGCAAACCGTCCCCTTCAGCCACTTGGGTAACCCTCCATTAGATACATTGTAACATATTTTGGAGAAGAATGTAAAAGTTATTAATGCCTTGTAGCGTAGTGTGATATAATATGCTTATGGCGAGTCAAGTACGAGACACAATTAATTGGGAAGCAGAAGAATATATTGTTCGTGAAAAGAATGCTTGGTGGTATGTTGGCTTGGTGGCAGCAAGTTTGGTTTTTGTGGGTTTAGCGATTTTGGTGCAGGCGTGGACGTTTTTGGCGGTAATTGTTCTTAGTGTGGTGGCGCTTTTGGTTTATACGCTGCGGCCGCCGCGGATTTTACGTTATACTTTGACGAATAAAGGTTTGAGTGAGGGTGAAAAGCTATATGATTATGCAGAGTTCAAGGCATTTGGGATTATACGCGAGGGTAATCATTTTGCGATTGTTTTGACACCACGGAAACGGTTTTCTCCGCGGGTGACAGTGTTCTTTCCTGAGTCGCAAGGCGAAGAAATTGTGGATGCTTTTGGGGCGAGACTGCCGATGGAAGAAGTGAAATTAGATTTATTAGATAAGTTAATAAAGTTCTTGCGTATTTGAAAGTGGTTGTGTTATAATAGACAATATACGTTATGTAATATAAGGTAACAATAAAGAAGGTGGGCAATATATGAACCAAAACCGTAATAAAGATAACGATCTGCAACGAGCGATCGATGAGATTACCCAGAAGGGTGGCTCAAATAATTCGAAGCCAGCTGCGGCTGCACCGACTAGCCAACCGCCGGTCGGGATGATGCCGCCAACTCAAGCTCCAGTAGCTGCGGCGCCGACAATGAAATTGCCGACGAATCCGATGCCACAGGCGCAAATGCCAACTTCAGCTATGGGGATGGGTGCTGCGAGCTTTGGTCGGACTATGGGTTACGGTGCGGATATTTCAAAGGTTAAGGAAGCTGCGCTTAAAGAACTCTTCCCAATTATGGATCGGGTAGAGGTTGAGCCAGAAAAACGCTTCTTGCTATATCAGGAAATGCTGAATACGATGCGCGATAAAGCGGTGATTGCGCCAGCTTACGAAGCTGCTCGCCAGATTCGCGATGATAAGGTAAGGGCTGATTCCCTGCTTTACCTCATCAATAGCATTGACGAAATGAGTTTGTAAGAAAGTAGACAAAAAGACTTCCGAGAGGAAGTCTTTTTGGTTGTATAATATAGTAGAAATGAATGTTTATGTAGTTGGATCGTCGACTACGGGAAAGAGTAGTTTGGCGAAGATTTTGAAAAAGAAGTTCCCTCAGTTGAATGTGATTTCGTTTGAAGCGGTGCGGAACGGTTTTATGAAGGCGCAATCAGAACTTGATATGGGTAATAGACAAAGTCTAGCACGTAAGGAGATTTTGCCACAGTTTGTGTTAGAATTTGCGGTTTGGAATGAACGAATGACTGGTCAGCCAACTTTGGTAGAGGGCAGCTTTGCGATGGTACGGGAAATTGCCGATAAGGTGCGGAAGGAGGACATAATAGTTTGCCTAGGGTATGGCAAGATGACGTTGGCGGAAATAGCGCGTAGGGCGATTAGCAAGGCTGGGGCGGATAGTTATTTGTTTGGTAGGACGGAAGAGGAATTTATGGACCATTTTTATGATTTGGTGGATGATGATAGAATGAATCGTGAATTTTGCGAAGAAAACGAGATTCCCTATTTTGTGACGGCAGATGAGCGTGGACGGGTTTTGGATGAGATAGCTGAGAGCGTGATAAAGAGGATGGTAGGTTCTAAATAGTAGTGTGTTAAGGATTGGCAGCGGAGGGGGCGACCATCGTAACGAACTGCACTGTACGACGGACTGACAATAGTAGGGTCCGAGTACAAAATGTAGGCAGTGGCCGCTGAGACAGAGGTACGCGACCGAAGCGCCGCCTCGTAGCCGGCGGCGTAGACGCCGCCGCTGCTGACGCTGACATACCCACTACGGACAAAAGCTAAGGGTGGGGAGATGATGTTGGAGGCGCTTTTGTCCGTAGTGGAGGCGTTGGTCTTGATATCGGTAAAGCTTACCTCGTTGGCAACAATCTCTATAGTGGGTCACGTGTGACTAGGTCTGCTTCTGATGCCTATAACTTAGGTGTAGACCCTACCTACGTTGGCCTCTCTAATAACTACTACCGTTGGCGTGCTTTCCCCCTCCGCTGCCTCTACCTAGGTAGTGTTTGATGGAGAATATGAGCCTCCAACATCATCTCCCCACCCTTAGCTTTTGTCCGTAGTGGGTTTATTCATGTTCGAGACGGACAAAGTCGTGTCCACGGTAGCCATGGCTATAGTAGGTCGCGTACATCTAGGACGCCCAATGAGGACTATTTCTTATATCTGGATCCCGTCACCTCTGGTGCATCGCTTTATGATAGTCGTTTCTATGGTATTCCCTTCCGTTGCCGATATAGGGTCTAAAAAACAGCCTCCGAGGAGGCTGTTTTGAGAGCGGTTTTAGTACATTCCGCTCATATCTGGGGCAGCGGGAGCTTGCTTTTCTGGAACATCGACGATGAGAGCGCCCATGGTAATAGCTGTAGCGGCGATGCTGGTGGCGCTTTTGACAGCTTCCTTGGTGACTTTGGCGGGATCAATGACTCCGGCTTTCTTGAGATCGATGAGGCCTTTTTCTGGCGTCATGACGTTAATTCCCTGACCTGGTTTGGCTTTTTCGACTTCGGCGAGGAGGGCTTGGCTGTTCAGACCAGCATTTTCCATGATATGAATGAAGGGAGCCTGAAGAGCGCGTTGGACGATTTTGGCGCCGTCAGTGTCAGTTTTGAGGTTAGTAGCGAGATTGACCAGTGTAACACCACCACCTGTGACGATACCTTCGGAAAGAGCGGCTTTTGTAGCAGCGACGGCATCGTCGACGCGATATTTCTTTTCGTCGATTTCGGTTTCGCTAGCTCCACCGACTTTGATGACAGCGACCTTACCAAGTAGGGCGGCAGCACGTTTCTCAAGCTCTTCACGTTCGTAGTCGGATTTGGCGAGTTTGGCTTGACTTTGAATGAGCTCGATGCGGCTGGCGACAGCTTTTTGATCGCCGGCACCTTTGATGATGGTAGTCTCGTCTTTGGTAGCGATGATTTTTGCAGCAGTACCGAGGACTTCCATGCCAGATTCTTCAAGTTTCATACCTTTGTCGGCAGAAACGACGGTGGCGTCGGTCAAAATGGCAATGTCTTCCATGATTTCTTTGCGTCGATCGCCGAAAGATGGGGCTTTGAGGACGAGGGTGTTAAAGACGCCTTTAAGTTTATTAAGAACGAGGACGGAAAGAGCTTCGCCTTCGACTTCTTCGGCGATGATGACGAGATCTTTGCGACCGGCCTGAGCACATTGCTCGAGTAGTGGTAGAAGCTCCTGGGCGCTACTGATTTTTTTATCAGTGATCAGAATAAGTGGCTTGTCGAAGATGGCTTCTTGGCGGTTGGTGTCGGTAATGAAGAATGGAGAAGAAAAACCTTTATCGTAAGTAAAACCTTCGACGATTTCTTGTTCCATCTCTAGACCTTGACCTTGCTCGACGGTAACGACTCCGTCTTTGCCGATTTTGCTAATGACATCGGCAATCATTTTACCGATTTCGGCATCGCCAGCAGAAATAGAAGCAACTTCGGCGACTTTGTTATCGTTACCTTCGATTTTTTCGGCGGATTTTTCGATGCCTTTTATAATTTCGGCGCCAGCAGCTTCAATTCCCTTGCGGAGCTCCATGGGGTTGACGCCGGCAGCGATGAGCTTGTTGGCTTCGCTTAAGATGTTGTAGGTGAGAACGGTGACTGTAGTAGTGCCATCGCCGGCGACTTTGTTGAGTTTTTCGGCAGCAGTTTTGATCAATTTTGCGCCAATTTGCTCACCGAGGTTGTCTTCGTTTGAGCCGAGATCGACAGTTTCAGCGACAGTGACACCGTCGTGGGTGATGGTGGGAGCGCCATAGGATTTTTCGATGACGACGTTTTGACCTTTCGGTCCGAAAGTGACTTTGACAGCGTCGTAGAGTTGTTTTGCTCCGCTTAGGACTTTGTCGCGAGCCTCATCCGCATAAAAGATTTTCTTTGACATTTTGTAATTCCTTGTTTAATGCTCGGTAAACCTTATAGCTATGCTCAACACTTTTCGGGACACGCTTGGCGCGTCCCGTCGTTACGGGCGCGTCAGCGCTTCGTCCGCTCCCCGTTGGTCGCGGAGATTCCCGAGAAAGTGTCGAGTATAGCTCTTGGCTTGCCGAGTTTTAATTAATGATTATAAAGTACCAATTAACTCTGTAATTTGTAAGGTGAACTTGTACGTGGTGTACAAGTTGGATTACAGGGTTGCGAGGACGTCTTCTTCTTTGACGATGATGTAATCGGTGTCTTCCACTTTGATATCGGTGGTTGAGTAGTTTTTGTAGACGATTTTGTCACCAACTTTAACGGTCTTGACGTCTGGACCGACAGATTCAACGACGGCGTAAGCTGGGGTCTCTTTAGCTTCGCCAAGGAGGATGCCGGATTTAGTCTGGGTCATCGCGGCTTCTTTGACGGCGATGATACGATCTTGTAATGGTTTTAACTTCATATTAACTCCTTTATGTATCCCCATCATAGCGCAGGTATTTGGCACTGTCAAGTATTGAGTGCTAAAGATGGAAGGAAACTTGATAGATAAAAGGTGAATTTTGTGGTGCTGGTATTGGCGATGTGGGGCGTGGTATAATGGGTATATGAGTTTGAAGAGTAAAGTGGAGAAAATGCCAGGGTATAATTCTCTGGTTAAGCCGTGGCATTTGTGGCAGGCAGTTTGTGCGGGGGGGAGATGTGGCTATCCGGCGCGAAGATTGCGGGTGATAGCTGTAACTGGTACAAATGGAAAAACGACAACAAGTTTTATGATTTGGAAGATGCTGAACCATGCAGGTCATAAGACTGGGTTGTTGACGACGGTGGGGTGGAGTGAGGATGGAGAAACTTTGCATCAACAGCTAGAGCACATGACGACAGAGCGGGTGGAAGTCCTGAACGAAAGGATACGTAAAGTGGCTGAGAGCGAGGCAGAGTTTTTGGTGCTTGAGGTAACGTCGCACGCTTTGAGTCAATATCGAACATATGGAGTGCCAGTTGAGGTGGCGGTGCTGACGAATGTGACGCCAGAACACTTGGACTATCATAAGACTTTTGCGAATTATCGAAAAGCGAAGGGGCGATTGTTTAAGAGGGTGAAAACTAGTGTAATCAATGCGGATGATCCGAGTGCGGGGTGGTTTAAGAAAAATGCAGATGGTGAGATAATTACTTACGGCGTTGATGGTGGTGATCTGCGTGCAACAGATGTAGAGTTGAGAGCGGATGGGGTTGAATATGCGTGTGGTGATATGAAGATACGGACGCAAATCCCGGGGGAGTTTAATGTTTATAATTCCCTGGCGGCGGTGGCTGCTGGAAAGAGTGTGGGGTTGAGTGATAAGGAGATAGAGGATGGGATTTTTGCGCTGGATGCGGTTGAGGGTCGGATGACGCGTGTGCGCGAAGGTCAGAAATTTGAAGTGATTGTGGATTATGCGCACCAGCCAGACGCGTTGGAGAAGGTTTTTGCGAGTGTGGGCCATGGAACGGGGTTTACGGGTAAAATTATCAGTGTGCATGGTGGGGCAGGGCGGCGTGATCATGCTACTCGTGAGCCGCGTGGGGAGATTTTGGGGCGTGAGAGTGACATTGTGATTATTACTGAAGACGATACGCGTGATGAGGATCCACAAGAAATTGCACAGATGTTTGTTGAGGGGGCAGTGAGGGCTGGAAAGATTTTGGATAAAGATTTGTTTGTAGAATTAGATCGAGAGCAGGCAATTAAAAAAGCGATCGGTATGGCCTCTGTGGGGGATTTAGTGTTGATTTTGGGTAAAGGACATGAGAAGACTATTCTTCGGGGCGATAGAGCAGTGCCGTTTGAGGATATAAAGGTGGCGAGAAAAGTTTTAGCGGGAAGAGCTTGAGCTAAGGAACGAGTTAATCTAACATGAGGGTAGTAAGTTATAACCCTTCTCGCCAAGACGGTAGGTATAGCCGTAACATACTTGATTGTTTCCAACATCATCTCCCTACCCTTAGCTTTTGTCCGTAGTGGGTATACGAGTCTC